>JAYENH010000699.1:0-2113 GCA_034721995.1 Bacteroidota bacterium | reverse complement strand
AGTGCCTGCAAATACACCTGTTTGATATACATTTTTATCTTTATCAAAAGCGAGCGAACAGGCGTAGTCAATTGAGCTTCCACCAATGCTGTTAGCAGTTATGAAATTTCCCTGTGCATCAAGTTTAAGAAGAAACAAATCGTAAGAGCCGTTTGAAGTAAGAAAATAACTTTCTTTTCCAGGATCAAAATCGGCTGTTCCCGAGAATTTTCCGGTTACAAAAACATTTCCTGAATCATCAATTGCAACTGAATAGCCTTCGTCATCGGTAATGCTGCCCATATTTCCTGCCCAAACAAATTTGCCATTGTTGTCGAGTTTCGAAACAAAAATGTCTTTGCCGCCATTAGAAGTAAGATATGCTGTCCCTTGTCCCGGATCAAAGTCAATGCTTCCCTTAAATTGCCCGGTTGTATATACATTACTTTGTGCATCTAAAGTAAGTGAGTATGCCTTATCAATATTATCTCCACCGGTGAAAGTAGCCCACACAAAATTACCCATTGCATCAAGTTTGGAAATAAATATATCGGAATTTCCATTTGAGTTTATGTAGTAATTTCCAATACCCGGATCAAAATCGGCAGTTTCTTTAAAATGTCCCGAGGTGTAAACATTTCCGGCAGAATCAACAGCTAATGAATAGCCATAATCGGTATATTTTCCTCCCATAGATTTTGCCCAAACAAAATTTCCTGAGGCATCAAATTTGGAAATAAAAACATCGTAACCGCCTTGCGAGCTAAGCTCATAGTTTTTGTAAGGGTTTGGATCGAAATCGACAGTTCCATTATAAAACCCGGTAATATAAACATTACCTGCTGCATCAATTGCCAAATCGTGTCCGTTGTCGTAGCCGGTACCTCCCATACTCTTTGCCCAAATAAAGTTACCCTGTGCATCGAGCTTCGAAATATAAATATCCCAACTGCCATTTGATATAAGGCTGTAGTTTTTCTCAGGATCGGGATCGAAATCGGCCTCTCCCATAAAATACCCTGTGGAATAAACATTCCCAAAGTCATCGACCGTAACAGAGTTTCCTTCCTCTGAATTATTTCCACCGAGGCCAACGGCCCATTCTAATTGGGCTTCCTGACCCATTAAACATGTTGTTAAAAGAACAATGCTAAAAAATACTGTAATACGTTTCATAATATTTTGTTTTAAGTTTAAAAAATAGATTAATTATTATGAAGTAAAAGTATAGCTGTCAGCAATAATAGAAATCATATTAAACTGCTATAAAAAAAAATAGTGGTTATCTGCTATGGTTGAAATTCGTGGATTCAGTCACTTTTATGGCTTGTCCGGGATAGGTATTTCAATTTTGTATTTACAGCCCTTTCCTATTGATGAATCATGTTTTAGTTTACCATTGAGGTAATCGACCCTCGAATAAATACCGGATAAGCCAAAGCTTGTTTTTTTATTCAGGGCATTAACATCGAATCCAACTCCATCATCAAAATATGAAAGCATAAGTTGCTTGCCCGAAATTGAAAAGTTGAAATCAATGTGCCCGGCATTTGCATGTTTCAGGGTATTGTTGAGCATTTCCTGAACTATGCGATAAATTGCGATTTCGGTTTTTTCGGGGAAGCGTTTATCTGACCCGGAAATGGTATGTTCAATTTCGATATTGCCCGAATCTGATACTTCGTCGAAAATGTCTTCGAGGGCATCGCATAAACCAAATTTCATTAACACTTCGGGCATCATGTTATGTGAAATCCGGCGGACTTCGGAGCTTGCTTTTTTCAAAAAATCGTTGGCAGTAGAGGCCAAATTTGCCGTATCTTCATCAAGGGATTTTTCTTTCAGGTTCGAAAAATGAATGCTGGCCGATGATAGCAGTACGCCAATGCCATCGTGTAATTCGTGAGCTATCCGTTGGCGTTCGTTCTCTTGTCCTTCGAGCGATGACCTTGCAGCAAGTAATTTTTTTTCGTCTTCCAATTGCCTGATATGTTGCTCGTTTATTATTTTATTATTTTTCGATTTAACTCGAAAAAGCTTGATTATTAAGAATAATACAAGGCCCAGGGCACCAAGCGACCCCATATAAATATTGCGTTGGGCCTGTACTTTATTGTGTTGCGCTTGTAGTTTT
>JAYENH010000698.1:0-2116 GCA_034721995.1 Bacteroidota bacterium | reverse complement strand
ATTTTAATCAGTTAAAGATAGCAGAAATTATAGCTTTTTGAAAAATAAATTTATATTTTTGGCAAAATTTTCAAAATGTTAACAAATGAAGAAAGGACTATATTGGCTTTTGTTTGTCGCTGTTTTATTTGCATCGTGCCGGCAAAATAAAGAATTGGTGTATTTGCAAAGCGAAGATGATGATAAAACAGAATATTCAAGCCCTTCAAATCTCGAAGTATATAAAATTCAGGTTTCAGATATTTTATCTGTTAAAATATTTAGCCTGAACCAGGATTTGGTCAATCTGTTTAATGCAAGTTCTGCTCAAACTGCAAATTATGCACGTTACGATCAGGCCTCGATGTATTTCGAGGGATATATGGTTAGTGATTCGGGCTACATTTCGATGCCTGTACTTGGAGACATTAAGGTTACCGGCATGAACCTGAAAATGGTTGAAGAACAGGTACAACAAAAAGCATTAGAATATATTAAAGATGTTTCGGTAGTGGTTAAGCTGGCAAATTTCAAAATAACCTTGCTCGGTGAGGTAAAACGTCCGGGCATGTACTACATGTACCAACGCCAAACATCTATTTTAGATGCTCTTGCCCAGGCTGGCGACTTAACCGATTATGCTAGCAGAAAAAATATTATGCTTATAAGGCCTGGTAAAGATGGGACAAAAACTGTCAGGATAAACCTTACCGATGCCAATTTGCTTAGTTCAGAATTTTTCTATCTAAAACCAAACGATATTATTTATATAGAGCCTCTTAAATCAAAAGGCATCAGATTGCTTGCCTCGGACTATGGAACTATATTAACTGCCATTTCGTCTACTCTTACAGCAGTAGTTTTGGTGTTAACCTTAATCTAAATCAACATTTAAAACAAAGATTCGTGAACAATAATATTGATAATACTTACCAGGAAGAAAGCATAGACCTGAAAAAATACATTTTTCAGGTAATTGGTAACTGGTACCTTTTCGTAATTTTTATTTTTATCGCTTTTTCTATTTCATATTATGTAAACAAATTTACAACTCCAATTTACAGCGTTAGTGCTACTTTGCTGGTCGAAGCTGATAATTCCAGGACAGGGGCAGAGAATTTACTTGATGGTTTAAGTTTGTTTTCAGGCAAAAAGAATATTGAGAACGAAATTGGCATCCTGCAATCGTTCAGTTTAACCCGAAAAGTAATTGAAGCTCTCGATTTCGATGTGTCATATTTTAAGATAGGAGGGATAAAATCGGAAGAAATTTATCAAAATTCACCTTTTATTATTAAAATAGATACAGCCCGGAAAGAAATTTATGGCCAACCAATCAATATTACTTTTTTATCAGAAAATAAAGTAAATATCGAAATTGAGGAAGTGTTTTTGGGGGAAGAGGCAGAGGTAGAGAAAATATTTAGTTTCGATAAAGATGTGTTAATAGGCGAAACAATTAAGAATGAACATTTCTCAATTACCCTTGATTACCGGAATAAAGATGAGTTTGATTTTGATGAAGTAAAAGATGAGAAATATTATTTTATTATCAACGATCAAATTGCATTGACGAATAAATATAAAGGCAAACTCGAAATTGAACCCATAAACAGAGAAAGTTCCATATTAACCCTCTCGACCAAAGGGGAGGTTGCCGAAAAAGAAGTAAACTTTCTTAACAAACTCGGCGAAGCTTATATACAATCGGGGCTTGAAGATAAAAACCTGATTGCCAAAAACACTATTAAATTTATTGATGCTCAACTTGGTAATATCCTGGATTCGTTGCGACTTGCCGAAGATGATTTACAGAATTTCAGGTTTAGGAACAAAATTGTAAACCTTAGCGAAGAAGGTTCGGCATATTTAGAAAAATATGAAAAACTGCTTACAGAAAAAGCAACTCTGAAAATAAAAGCACAGTACTACGATTATGTATATGAATACATTCAAAAGAAGGATGATTTCAGGGATGTGATTGCTCCATCGACCATGGGTATCGAAGACCCACTGCTAAATTCTCTGATCCAAAAACTCGGGGAATTATATCAGGAAAAAAATATAATGTTGTATAGTGCCACCGAAAATAACCCGGCTCTTAATATCATTAACTTAAACATCCAGAATACCCGTG
>JAYENH010000697.1:0-2122 GCA_034721995.1 Bacteroidota bacterium | reverse complement strand
TACCAATAGAAAAAAACCTGCCAAGCGCGCTTACCCTTAACGAAAAACACCGCACCTTAAATAAAAAAGATGCGGTGTTAACCGATAACGACCCCGTTTTGTTGAATCGTCAACATTGGCTCCCCGTGCAAATATTAGATATAATATTATCTCTGAATCTTAAAGCGGCTAATGATCGCTATATAACAACTAATACTGAAATATAGCGAAATCCGAGAGGTATTTTATGATGATATATCGCTTAAAATTGACTTAGGAATTATTATATGGCTTAAAATGGTACGAAAATTAAGAAATCTGGCGCAAAAAATGTCCGTTTTGTCCACTATTTTCAGCCCAAAATATACATAACTATTTGATATATAATCAATTATAAAATGTCCGTGCCAAAAGCCGGACATATGCTAAATTAAGAAGCAAATCTATATTAATGCAAGCATTTCGTACCATAGGCAATGGTCTGCGATACCTCTGAGCGGACATTTAAGGAAGGTTTTAGTTGATGAAAATCGTTAATTCCACATATTTTTTTGGTTATGGCTTTCAGCAGGGTGCAAAAAATAGGAGACATCTTGCAGATAATCGTAAATACTTGAAAATTAAACATATTACAAAAGGAACATCTACTCATGCCTGAACAATCTTATACCAGAAATAACCGGATTTTCCAAGAGTTTTTATTCCTCCTGGGTCATGTGGTGCATAGCAATCTTATGCGACAAATTGATTATTTAAAAGTTGAAAATCAGATTTTAAGAAGCAGAGCCGGAAAACGAGTCAATGTTACTGCTTGCGAAAAAAGAAAGCTCCTTAAATACGGCCTTCCACTTAATGGAAGCATTAAACACTTTATTTCTATTGTTAGTTATTCTACTTTCAGAAAATGGGCAACAAACGGAATTCCTGTAAACAAAAGAGATGCTAAACGTGGCAGAAAACGGACTCCTCAGGAAATCAGAGAATTAGTGGTCAGGCTTGCGCAGGAAAATATTTGGGGATATACAAAAATTCTTGGTGAACTAAAGAAACTAGGAATCAAAAGCCTGTCTCGTAATACTGTTAAAAATATCTTACTTGAGAATAACATTGATCCCATGCCTCAAAGAAAAGGCGATACATGGGACAATTTTATCAAAAGGCATCTCAAAACTTTATGGGCTTGCGATTTCTTCACAAAAACCGTCTGGACAGCTGTCGGGCCAAAAACATTTTTCGTCCTCTTCTTTATTAATGTGCATACAAGAAAAGTTCACATTGCCGGCATGACCAAAAACCCAACAAGAGAATGGGTTAACAAACAAGCCAAAACTATTAAATCATTATTTGATTCTGACGAAGAATCAGAAAAAATTTTAATCCGTGATGGCGACAAGAAATTCTCCAAAGAATTTGATGAAATCTTCAAGGATTACGGGGTAAGGGTTAATAGAATTCCATACAGAAGCCCGAACCTAAATCCATACGCTGAAGCCTGGGTTTCTTTAGTGAAAAGAGAATGCTTAAATTATTTCTTTGTGTTCGGGGTAGAGCACTTGAAATACCTGGTAAAGGAATATACGAAATACTATAACACAGTACGCCCACATGCTGGGCTGAAGAACCTACCGCTTGATTTTGATGTTGTAAAAAACGGTAAAGTTAAATGCCATTCAAGGCTTGGCGGGGTTATTAATCACTACTATAGAAAATAGATTATATTCAATTATAAAATGTCCACCTCGATAGGGTGGACATTCGTTAAATAGCTACATCTTCCCTCTCATCTAGAACAAATTCTGAACTCTCACAACTATTGGTACAACTAATGGGGGCAGGTCAGATACACTTCATTGCCTGAGTAGGACAAACTTTCACGCATTTTTCGCACTTAATACACGCGCTCTCCTTAATACTTATCTTTTTAAGAGCCAACAATTCCAGAATCCAAGAATAAAGACCGAAAGGACAAATAAAATGGCAGAACGACCGAAAGAAAAGTATGCTTACTATAGTAAAAAATGTCCTAAAAATAATACCTCGCTCTTATTTCAGCCCTGTAATCATTTAGTTTTTCTCCGTATTCGCTGCTCCTTTCACCATAAAGAAAGCTTGTTTTAAATCTCAGTTCAAGATTTGTGATACC
>JAYENH010000696.1:0-9419 GCA_034721995.1 Bacteroidota bacterium | reverse complement strand
GCTTTTACAAAAGGATAAATAATAAAGTGCATCTAACAAGTTTGTCTTTCCTACACCATTGTTACCCACAAAACAATTTATTTTGGGCGACAACTCAAGCTCAAGCTGATCGAAATTCTTGAAATTTATAAGTGTGAGATTTTTTAGCAACATTTTATTTATTCTTATTATCAGCCGGCAAAGGTATTAAAAGATTTGCTGCGCATTATTGCTGTATAAATTTGCTTTGCGTCATTTCGCTGCGCTATCATGTAATTGTAATTTGCTGTGTCTTATTTAGAAATCAAAAGCTTTGCAGTTAATAAATTGTTTTCATGCAAATTACGCCCGAGGGGTTAAATAACGCGCAAAGCATAAACAAGGGCTTAGCCAATTCTCCACCAAGCAAATAACAATGAAGCGTATCGACATGTAAAACACAGATGATTACAAAGCAAATAACACGAAGCGATTTTTTTTCATTCTTAGTTTCAAAATGAAATTTAAAACAATTACATTTGCAAAAATTTTTGAAAAAGAATAATTAAACGAATATGGCAAAGAAAAAAGACTCTCGTGAAGAAAATTTAGAAGTTGTTCAGGACGCATTAAGTAAGACAGAACAATACATTGAGGATAACCAGAAAAGCTTAATGATAATTGTAGGTGCTATAATTGCAATTGCAATTCTGTATCTTGCTTATACAAAACTTTACATAGGACCGAAAGAAGAAGATGCCCTTTCGTCAAGTTTCATGGCCGAACAATATTTCGATATAGACTCGTTTCGCCTTGCATTGTATGGCGACGGTGGCAGTGCCCTTGGATTTCTAACTATTGTTGAAGATTATGGAATGACCCCCACAGGAAACCTTGCAAATTATTATGCAGGAATTTGTTATTTGAAAATGGGCGAATTTGATAATGCTATTGAATATCTGAAATCTTTCGATTCCGGCGATGAGGTTATTAGTGCTATGGCTTATGGTGCACTCGGTGATGCATACTCTGAAAAAGGCGAAAACAGCGATGCACTTACTTATTATATGAAAGCAGGCAATAAGGACAACGATTTTACCAGCCCTATGTTTTTAATGAAGGCAGGCTTGATTTATGAAACCCGGGGCGAATATGCCGATGCCTTAAAAGTTTACGAAAAAATTAAAAAAGACTATAAGCAATCGAACGAAGGCAGGTATATTAATAAGTATATTCAGCGTGCTACTTTGAACATGTAATAGTACGCAGTCTTCAGTCCGCAGAAATCAGTCTGTAATAATTAGAATTCGTGGTTTGAAAAAGTCATTCTATAAGCTGTCTTTTAAAATATCCTGTTAAGAATATTGAGACAGGGCATTCCTTATCTCTACCTTTTGCAAGCTCCGAACCCTTAAACTTAATCAACATGGCAACATCATTAAAGAACTTATCATCTTACGATCCGGCTTCAATTCCTACAGCAGAAGATAAAAGCTTTGGGATTGTTGTTGCGGAATGGAATTTTGAAATCACCAATGCATTGTTGCATGGTGCAATTGCAACTTTGAAAAAACATGGGGCATCGCTCGATGATATCATAGTAAAATATGTTCCCGGTACTTTCGAACTAACTCACGGTGCAAAGCTTTTTGGTGAGCATACCTTCGTTGATGCAGTTATTGTGCTTGGTTGTGTAATTCAGGGCGAGACGCGTCATTTCGATTTTATTTGCAAAAGTGTTACCGAGGGGATTACCAAGTTGAACCTCGATTATGAGATGCCATTTATTTTTGGCGTTTTAACAACCGATAATCAACAACAAGCCATCGATCGATCGGGAGGGAAATACGGAAACAAAGGCATTGAAACAGCCCTTGCTGCAATAAAAATGGTTAAGCTTGTTGAAGAAATGGAGAGCGGGGAAGATGGGTTTTAGATGTGCTGTTTAGTTGTACTGCTTATTATTTCATCATAAAATCGTATAATTTGCGTTTTCAGTTTTATTATTAATGTATCTTTGCAGCCATGTTTCAAAAAATCAAATTAATAGGCTTTTATCTTGTGCTTCTGTCGCTTGTCTTTTCGTCGTGTAGCGAATATCAGAAAATATTGAAAAGTTCTGACTATGAATTGAAGTTCGAAAAAGCAAAAGAGTACTACGAAGATGAAGATTATGCCCGTGCCATTTCTTTGTTCGACGAGTTGTTGAGCATTTACAAAGGCACATCGAAAGCCGAGGATATTTATTTTTATTACGCCTCGTGCCATTACGGACAAAAGGACTATATTCTTGCCGGCCATTATTACAGAAACTTTGCAAGGACTTTCCCTCTAAGCACACGAGCCGAAGAAGCCGAGTATATCGGTGCATATTGTTATTTTCTGGATTCTCCGAAATACAGCCTCGACCAGACTTTTACATTAAAGGCTATCGAAGAAATGCAATATTTCATCAACAAGCATCCCGAGAGCGAGCGCATTGGTGAAGCCAACGAAATTATTGATAAATTGCGTGGCAAGCTCGAAAAGAAATCTTTTAAAAGTGCCAGGCTTTATTTCGATCTTGGCAATTACAAAGCAGCAATTGTTGCACTTAAAAACAGCCTTAAAGAATTTCCTGATTCCGAGTTCAGGGAAGAAACCCTGTTCCTGATAGTTAAATCGAACTTCCTGCTTGCAAGCAACAGCGTTACATCGAAAAAGAAAGAACGCTATAATTCAACTATCGACGAATATTATATTTTTGCAAATGCTTTTCCCAAAAGTGAAAAAAATAAGGAGGCAAAGAAAATATACGAAAACTCGAAAGAATTTGTAGAAAAATAAACAGCAGTAATAAATATTTGTTATTAACTATAATTACTAAATTAATTTTTGATAAATGGATTCAAATGAATTAACTCCGTCAACATCTACAATTACAAGAGATCTTGATAAATTAGATGCTGAAACCGGTAATATTTACGAAACAGTACTTATTATCTCTAAACGTTCGAACCAAATTTCTTCGGAAGTAAAAGAAGAACTTAACCATAAGTTAGAAGAGTTTGCATCGTTTACCGATAACCTTGAGGAAGTTTTTGAGAATAGGGAGCAAATTGAGATTTCGCGATATTACGAGCGTTTGCCAAAGCCAACTCTCATTGCTATTAAAGAGTTTAGCAACAACGAAATTTATCACAGAAATCCTAACGAAGAATAAGCTTTTTAATTGATTATTATTGAAATAATCAATTAAATGCCATTAAAAAAGATGTTGGATAACAATCTAAAGAATAAGAAAATTTTACTTGGTATTACAGGGAGTATAGCTGCTTATAAGGCAGCTATTCTTATTAGGTTGCTTGTAAAAGAAGGTGCCGATGTAAAAGTACTGATTACTCCGGCAGGCAAGGAATTTATTACAATAGTAACACTTTCGGCACTTTCGGGAAAACCAGTCGACAGTGAATTTTTTACTTCGGAAGATGGTAGTTGGCACAGTCATGTTGACATGGGCTTATGGGCAGATTTAATGCTTATTGCACCATGTTCTGCAAACAGTCTCGGAAAACTTGCAAATGGCATTGCCGATAATCTTTTGCTTACAACTTATCTTTCGGCAAAATGCCCGGTTTTTATTGCTCCGGCAATGGACCTTGACATGTTTAAGCACCCCGTCAACCAAAAAAACATTGGTATCCTTAAATCTTTTGGCAATAAAATAATCGAACCTGCAAGCGGGCAATTGGCAAGTGGCTTGTGTGGAAAAGGCCGGATGGAAGAACCCGAAAATATACTTCAGCTTGTAAAGGATTATTTTTATTCTGAAAAGAAATTAAAGGGAAAGAAGTTTTTGATTACAGCCGGGCCAACTTACGAAAGTATTGATCCGATACGCTTTATCGGTAATCACTCGACCGGAAAAATGGGCTATGCTATTGCCGAAGCCCTTGCTTACGAAGGTGCAGAAGTTATTCTGGTTTCGGGGCCGGTTTCCTTGCAAATAAGCCAACCGGGTATTAAACGAATTGATGTTGTATCTGCGCAACAAATGTTTGAAGCGGCAATTGAACATTTCCCAAATACCGATGGGGCAATAATGACAGCCGCTGTTGCAGATTTTACACCTCTCGAAAAAATATCATCAAAAGTAAAAAGGGGCAAAGAAAATTATAGTATCGAACTAAAACCCACACAAGACATAGCAGCCAAGCTTGGCGAGATAAAAGAAAAACATCAATTGCTGGTGGGTTTTGCTCTCGAAACCGATAATGAAATTGAAAACGCAAAACTAAAGATTAAAAAGAAAAACCTGGATTTTATTGTTTTAAATTCGCTGAACGATTTCGGGGCAGGATTTGGCTATGATACTAATAAAATATCCATTTTAGACAAAAACAATAAAATCAGTCGATTCGAGTTAAAAGCTAAAACCAAAGTGGCAGGCGATATAGTTGCGAAAATTGTTCAGGAAATAATACAATAGTTCTAAGCAAAGCAAACAATTATTTTTAATGCTGAATTTGAAAATATTGAACAACACTATGAGGAATTTGAAAATTTATCTGTTATCGTTTTTTGCTGTGTTTATGTTTTTAAATACGGTAGCACAAGAATTCGACTGTAAGATACAGGTGCAATCGCAACAAATTCAAGGAACTAATAAACAGATTTTCCGAACACTACAAAGCGAGTTGTACGAATTTGTAAACAACCGCAAATGGACAAGCCATGTTTTTTCGCCCGAAGAAAAAATCGATTGCAATATAATGATAACCCTCACCCAAGAGATTTCGGTTGACGAGTTTAAAGGGAAAATACAAATACAGGCACGCAGACCGGTTTATAACTCTTCATATAATTCGGTATTGATAAATTATGTCGATAACAATTTTCACATCCGCTATGTGGAATTCGAACCCCTTGAGTATAACGAAAGTGGCTCCAACTCAAACATGATTAATATTGTTGCATATTATATATATGTAATACTTGGGCTAGACTACGATTCGTATGGAAACGAAGGCGGGACAGAATTTTTCGAAAAAGCCGAGGAAATTGTAAACCGTTCGCAAAATGCAAAGGAAAAAGGCTGGAAAGCTTTTGAGAGCCTGAAAAACCGGTACTGGCTTATCGAAAACGTAATGAACGATCGGTACTCAGGAATAAGGCAATGTAGCTATCAATACCACAGGCTCGGGCTCGATGTTATGAGTAAAAAAGTTAGTGATGGCCGATCGGTAATTGCCGAAAGTATGAGGCTTTTGCAACAGGTACACCGCGATAAACCCGGTTCGTTTTTAATGCAGTTGTTTTTCGATGCCAAAGCCGATGAGCTTGTAAATATTTTTTCCGAATCGTTTCCTGATGAAAAAAACAGGGTTGTTCAAATCCTTAACGAAGTAGATCCGTCGAACACTGCGAAATACGCAAAGATAAAAGAAGCAAAACAAGGCGCTGGCAGTTTCGGCCAACCGGGCGGTGGCAGGCCTGGTGGAGGCAGGCCGCCGGGTAAGTATTAAAATTCCAATAGTCGATGTTTCAGATTTCTATATTATATATTGAATTATTTTTTTTTGAGGAATTTGCCATTTTCTAAAATTTCCATTTTGTTTTCAATTTTATAAAAGTAAATACCAGAGGTGTAATTATCCAAATGTACTTTGATATTACAAATTCCTTTTTCAACTTTAACAATATCTTTTATTTGGCCAAAAGAATTATATATGTAAATTATTGCTTCGTTTTTAAATGCTTTTTTACTCTTAAATGTAATAAAATCTTCCGATGGATTTGGGAAAACTAACATTTTTAATTTTTCACTATATATACTTTCCTCTATTACATAAGTATAGCAATCTGTATTAATTTGAATTAAAT
The DNA here is from genome assembly GCA_034721995.1 of Bacteroidota bacterium. Classification (GTDB taxonomy): domain Bacteria; phylum Bacteroidota; class Bacteroidia; order Bacteroidales; family M50B96; genus JAIOYV01. Next base: position 3,599 of record JAYENH010000696.1, on the reverse strand, counting down.
AAGGATTTGTCCAAAATATATTATCATCTTCATAGCATGAAAGAATAAAACTACGTTCAAAAGTAAATAATAAAGGGAAAAACAAACTTTGTATACTTCCGATACCTTCAATCCAATAAGCATCACCTCCCTGAAAGAAATTAATGCGTTTTCTCCATTCTCCATTAATATCGATACTATCCACTGCATCAACAATCCAATCGCCAAAAATGGAATTGCCTTGCGAAGGAAATGTGTCTCCTGCGGCTAAATTAAAATCATATATCAAATAGTCCGTAGAGTCACACAAAGGCATATTATTGCCAATATACCCATTTACACGGACATATACTTTTTTTGTACTGTCCTCACGAATAGCCGCCACATAAGATTGAATATTAATAATGCTATCATAATTGGTTAAATATACTTTTTTATAGCTGTTATTCTCAATGGAAGTGTCCCCGCTTATAAAATATTGAAACTTCGCGTACTCATAAACATTTATTGCAGGTTGTGTAACCTCAACAATGCGCCATATTCCTCCTTCTTTAACCAATGGATATGTTTGCTGTGCAGAAGCAAAAAACGGTAATAGCACTAAAATAAAAATAATTTTCTTCATAGCTTTATTGTTTTGAAACTTTTCCAAATTATTGCGAAGCAAAACGAAATAATGAACATCCCAAAACTACGCATAAATAAGATTTAACTGAAATTTGCATCTATTTCTTTTTTTCTTTCTATTTTTGGCTAAATCAAAAAATGAATAATGCTGCAAACAATAAGTGTTTCAAATTACGCTCTGATCCAAAAACTTGAAATAGAATTCTATTCGGGTTTTAGTATTATTACCGGTGAAACAGGTGCCGGAAAATCAATTTTACTTGGAGCTTTATCGCTTATCCTGGGCAGCAGGGCCGAAAGTTCGGTGTTGCACAATAAAGAAAAGAAATGTGTTATCGAAGGGTTTTTTGTGATAGAAGAATATGGTTTGCAGGATTTTTTTTCGAAGCACGATTTAGACTACAGCAGGGAATGTATCTTGCGACGTGAAATTGCCCCAGGTGGAAAATCAAGGGCTTTTATTAATGACACACCTGTAAATCTTAACTTGTTGAAGGAAATTGGACAAAGCCTTGTCGATGTTCATTCACAACATCAAAGCCTGCTTTTGGGCGACAACCGGTTTCAATTAAAAGTAATCGACGAATTTGCTTCAAGCCAAAAGTTATTCTCCGAATATAAATCAGCATATATTTCTTTATCCGAAGAAAAATTAAAACTTAACGAGCTAAAGGAAAAGGCAAGTAATGCAAAAAGTAAACTCGACTATTTTCAGTTTCAATACCAACAATTTAAGCTGGCCAACCTGCATAACGTAACTGAACAGGAAGAGCTTGAAAACGAACTGGAGATTCTTGTCCATGCCGAAGAAATTAAAAAATCTTTAAGCAATACCATCGCATTGTTGAGCGAAGATGAGCTTTCGGTTTTATCAATAATGAAATCGTCGATACTCGAAATTTCAAATACAAAAAATTTTCTCAACCAAGCCGGCAACATAAGTTCAAGACTTGAAAGTACAGTAATCGAAATTGCCGATATTGTTCAGGAATTGGAGAGAATTAATGAAAACACAGAGCATGAGCCAAATCGTATTGAGGAAATAAACGAAAGGTTAGATACATTTTATTCATTGGAACAAAAGCACAATGTTGCATCAATAAAGGAATTGATAGGTTTACGCGATACCTTATCAGAAAAGATAAGTGAAATTGAATCGTTCGATGACGAACTTGAGGCTCAGGAAAAAAAGAGTCTAAAAATCGAAAAGCACGCCAAATCCCTGGCCAATAAATTATCTATATCGCGAAGCAAATATTTACCGAAATTGGAATCTGAAGTCAGCAAGATGCTTAAAAATCTTGGAATGCCACATTCTATGTTTAAAATACAAAATACAAAATCGGAAGAATTGGGCAAAAGTGGGATCGATAATTTCAAATTTCTATTTACAGCTAATAAAAAATCCGAGCTTCAGGAAATTCAAAAAGTTGCATCAGGCGGCGAAATTTCTCGCCTTATGTTATGTGTAAAGTCATTATTATCGAAATCGTTGGGATTGCCAAGTATTATTTTCGATGAAATTGACACCGGCGTTTCGGGCGACATTGCCGACAAGGTTGGCGAAATAATGAAACAAATGTCTAAGGGGATGCAGGTTATCAACATCACGCATCTTCCACAGGTGGCCGCCAAAGGCAATTATCATTATTTGGTTTACAAAGATGAAAGAAAAAAAAACAGCGAAACCAGAATACAATTACTTTCGGAAAAAGAACGCCTTACAGAACTTTCAAAAATGCTGAGTGGACAAGATGTTTCTGCTGCCGCCATAGAAAATGCACGAGCACTTCTAAATCAAAATAATGGTTAGATTCAATGTCCAGACCTCGGCAGGCAGTCCACAGTTTCCAGTCGGCAGTTGCCCGTAACAAAGCGACAATTTGACAATTAAGCACTCAACCATTCAGCCACTCAGTTATTTGAACTTTTATCTGATAAATATGCAACCCCAAAAGCTAAGTTGCGTAAGTAAAATCGAATTAATCTAAATAGTATTTAATCTTTCAAACTAAAACAATAATGGCAAACTTAATGTTTATCAAAAAAGAAGAGGGAGGGCTAAAATAAAATATCAAATAAAAATAATATCGGAATCATAATTTACATTTTGGGTAAAATAATAATTACAAGAACATGGTCAGTTTAATAGTTATGGGGGGGTGAATGGAATTTTTAAAGTAATAATCTATTCATCTAAATTTTAATTATTAAATTTGCAGGAAGCAGGTTTTGGTCGACCTGCTTCCATCTTTTTTTACTTGTTTTTTTCTATTGAAAATTTTATTGATAGTTGTATATTTGCCGGCTCAAAAATTTGTTTAACGTGTGATGGGGGATTTCTGTTTATAAACATTTAATTCCAAGTAGCACATAAAATTAAGTAAATGAAAAAAATATCAATTAGTGGAAAACGTAGAGAAAAAGTTGGAAAAATCAACACAAAAATGCTGCGAAAAAATGATCAAATCCCCTGTATCCTTTACGGAGGAGAAGAAGTAATTCATTTTTCGGCACCAACAAACGATTTTAGGCATTTAATTTATACCCCAAATGTTTATTTAGTCGATTTGAGTATTGATGGTAAAAATCACCTTGCCATTTTAAAAGAAATACAATTTCATCCGGTAAGTGATAAAATCCTTCATATCGACTTTCTTGAGATTTTCGAAGGTAAAAATGTAAGTATAAAAGTGCCTGTTGTGCTTCATGGATTAGCAGAAGGCGTTAAACAAGGTGGAAAACAAGCCCTCGAACATCGTCGCCTTTTGGTACAGGCATTGCCAAAAGATCTTCCTGATCAACTTGATATTGATGTAACAAATATCACATTAGGAAAAAGCATAAAGGTAGGAGAGCTTTCGTTCGATAATCTTGAATTACTGGATAGTAAAAATTCTGTTGTTGTTTCGGTTAAATTAACCAGAATAGCACGAGGAATGGAAGAAGGAGAAGAAGAAGGAGCTGAAGAAGGAGCTGAAGAAGGAGCTGAA
>JAYENH010000695.1:0-2124 GCA_034721995.1 Bacteroidota bacterium | reverse complement strand
GGCGGTGCTTTTCTGGGCTTTTATTTTGTTTCGCAAAATAAAAAAGGAAAAGCACCGCCGAGATGTGCAATATGGCCACCCGCATTGCCTATGGGGATTTGCATAATGTCCATCACAATAAAAATTAATGCTATCCATTTTATTTTTACAGGGCCAAGAAAGGGTATTTGAATTGTATAATTTGGCGAAACGGTAACAGTCCCAAACACAACAGCCATAACCGAAGCCGAAGCACCCAATGCAACAGACAGGTTTATAGTTTCATTAAAGACAGGAAAAATATTAAACGCAAGAACGAAAAAAGCTGCGCCCGTAAGCCCGCCAAGCAAGTAAACTGTAAGTAATTGTTTCTGATTTAGGAAAACAAGAAAAATACGCCCGAACCAAAACAACCAAAGCATATTGAACAAAATATGCAGGAATTCTTCGTGCAGGAACATGTAAGTAAAAACTGTCCAGGGCTTTAGAATAAGATCGCCAAACGATGCCGGCACTGCAAGCCAGTGAACAAGCGAAAACCCTTCGTCACCAACATTCATCAGAAAAAGAAAAACCCTGACAATTTGAACCAATAGAAATACAGTAATATTTACATAAATCAACTTTATCAAATTATTACCCTCGTGAAACGATTTTTTTATTTCATGCCAAATATTCATTCTGTCAACAATTTAGTTGAAATACCTATCTTTGCACCAAAACTGCGACAAAGATAATTAAATTGAGATTTTTAAACTTTAGTATTTGGGGAGTGGGATTATCTTGTTGCATTTTGTTTTTTATTCCACTATCCTTCAATTATTAAAAGAAAACGTAAAACTAAAATGGAAACAGTACTTAGTGGTATCCGATCGACAGGAAACCTGCATTTGGGAAATTATTTTGGGGCACTCAGGAATTTTATAAAAATGCAGCACGAACATAATTGCTATTTTTTTATTGCTGATTATCATTCGCTTACAACTCATCCTACCCCCGGGGATCTTCATGGGGCGGTAAAACAGGTTTTGGCCGAATATCTGGCATCCGGCATCGACCCCGAAATAGCAACAATTTATATCCAAAGCGACCTTTACGAAACAGCAGAACTCTATCTTTTGCTGAACATGAATGCCTACATTGGCGAACTGGAGCGGACTACATCGTTTAAAGACAAAGTGAGGAAGCAACCCGATAATGTTAATGCAGGTTTGTTGACTTACCCGGTTTTAATGGCTGCCGACATACTTATTCATAATGCAAGTAAAGTTCCGGTTGGAAAGGATCAAGAGCAAAACCTCGAGATGGCGAAAAAATTTGCCCGACGGTTTAACCATCTTTATAATGTCGATTATTTTACCGAACCACAGGCCTACAATTTTGGCGAACAGCTTGTAAAAATTCCCGGGCTTGACGGAACAGGGAAAATGGGGAAATCGGAAGGCAATGGTGTTTTTCTTTGCGATTCGGATAAAGACATTCGTAAAAAAGTTATGCGTGCTGTTACCGATAGTGGCCCAAAAGATATGAATTCACCTGTTAGCGAGCCGGTGCAAAACCTTTTCACACTCATGGAAGCAGTTTCGGATGCCGGTGCAATTGCAAAATTCAAAGAAGATTATGCCAATTGTACAATTCGATATGGTGATTTGAAAAAGCAATTGGCCGAGGATATTTGCCAATTTGTCGCACCAATCCGCGAGCGTATCGAAGACATAAAGAACAACGATGCTTACTTGCGAAGAGTTGCATCTATGGGAGCCGAAAAAGCCCGCGAAAGTGCTGCAAAAACAGTAAAGGAAGTTCGCGAAATAATTGGTTTCAGAAGTTTTTAGTGAGACTAAAGTTTCGCAAGACGAAGTCGCAGCGAAACTTTTATGTCGAACTAATCCCGATAGCGCAGCGAATCGGGATTGTAGGAATCTATGGAGAACGCATGAGAGAGATTGATTGAGATTCAATAAGATTAAAATAGCATCTCCGAAAATCCGAGTAATCTGCGGGAACTAAATTTTAAAATATGAAAATAATAGCAATTGGAAGAAATTATATCGACCACGCAAAGGAACTATCCAACCCTGTGCCAGTGAAACCGGTGTTTTTCTTAAAGCCCGACACGGCACTCGTAAAAAATAACAAGCCGTT
>JAYENH010000694.1:0-2126 GCA_034721995.1 Bacteroidota bacterium | reverse complement strand
TGTTGCGGGGCAAGTTCTGCTACCAAAGCAATCAAGCTGTCCTCTCCTGCAATAGATGGGCCCAGACATGAAATAATGAATCCTGTTGCATAGCCATTTGTATTAGCGCATAATGCATCGCGGATATCATTTACATTATGCAAGCCATCGTTATTGAAATCGGTTTTCTCAAGTCCTTTCCTTATTGCAAGTGTTACCGGTTCGTAGCCTTTGTTCGTTTCGGCACTGAAACCGTTAACCGTATTTAAAAAAGCAACAACACCCTGAATGTTTAATGCCTGTGAAGCAAACATCTGACCAGCAGTACCGGTCAATATCCAGGCTTGTTCATCGGCTTCGGATGGAATATGAATAACCACCACCTGATGGTTCGTTATATTGGTGTCCAAAGGGCTTGCATCCAGATGATGGGCTATTACAGACTTCCCGTTAAGGCCGGTACCAAGTGTTGCATCGCCCCAATCCATGAGGCTGGAACAATTCTGGGTAATTCCTTTTGTGGGGACATACCCTAAAAGGTCGGTCATAAAATTAACTACAAATAAATCGAGGTACGAAAGTCCGGTAGTATCAATACCGGCAGTAGCCATTCCATCCAGCATGGCCTTTCCCTCCACAATATAGATAGGATCAATAGAAAATTGATTTTCATCTGCTATTATTGCCTTTGCAATTGGAAGTAGCGTTCCATAGTTAGGAAGAATGTAATTTGAGAATACCGAAAATATTTTCTGTCCACATAAATACCCATAAGCAAACCCCCGTTCATAATGGGTTCCCCACACTTTTACAACCTGGATATTTCCTGTATCAGAAACCACTTCTCCATTAACTTGTTGTGCACACACTGTATTGAAAAATGATGCAATAAAAAAAACTATGATTACATATATTTTTTTCATAATAACGATTCCTCCATTTTCTCTTTTGTTTTGTTTATATTCTTTCTGTTTTTCTTCTAATATTTTTGCAATATACTATTAATTTTCTTTTTCAATATTGAGGCAACTTTGAAAAGTCATTTTAGCCATTAAGCCACAAAATCACAAATCCCGGTCGAGCGGGAACAAAGTAAATTGTATTCAATCAAAATTGTAAATAGCTATGGAGAAAAACTAGTTTGGCTTGTACGTACAAGTGTCGGCGTAACTCCAAGTCGCACCGACATTTCTAATTTCAAATTAAATCTGATTTAATGAATTGCCACCCAATGCCCACTCCAATCCATAAAGGATAACGGACCATATATTTTAAACCAAACCTTAGGGCAATTTCGGCATTAAAAGAGAAACCACGCTTGCCTATATAATTGATACCTAATCCGGGCAGGTATAGAACATAATTATTATCAAGCCAATGTTCTTCGGACCCCTCATCATGATAATCCAGCATATATAAGTTCCAGACAAAGGAAGCTCCGGAATAAACCGTCCGGTTTTTTTGCTCATCGCCGTTCCAGTGATGTTTATATCCGGCAAACAATCCATAAACTCCCAATCCTGCTTCAATTTGGCTTTTGTTTGTGACAAAACGATTTCCTGAAAGAGACAAAAATAATGCAGGCCCACCAAGGTTTACTTTTAAGCCACTATTAAATTTCAATCGGGGATTAAATATTGAATCATTATTGGTCATGACATTTTGGGCTGCAGAAAAATCTGAATTAAATATCCCGGCAAGGATTACACAATAAGATAAGAGGGTTTTCATTTTTTCAGTATTATAAATTATAACTGTAACCAAGTTGCAAAAACCATGTTTCAATCTGTTGATTGTTATTTTTGCTGAAATACCGGCTATAATTCAGGGTTATTCCATACAGCGAGACACTTGCCCCCAGTGTATAATATTCCACACCTCTTTTGTTTTGGGGTTCTTTATAAAATCCCCCGCGAGTGGCATACGAAAAATGTCTGCCAGCCTCCCATCGTATTTCAATGGCATACGAATGGATAATTTCCTGCCATTCTTCTTTGGCCCCGTGTGGAGCATCCGAGAAAGACCGCAGATAATATTGCCACAGTTTTGTGTCGGGATTCGTTTCGATTTCCCAATATGCCCAACCCCATTCTGTTGTATCCGGAATAGTCGGAGTGGGGACTAATAACTTTTCCGCCTCATAAGCA
>JAYENH010000693.1:0-9438 GCA_034721995.1 Bacteroidota bacterium | reverse complement strand
CTCTCGCTGGCGAGAGTTACCCTGTGCTTTTACAGATCATCCTTTCAGGATTGTCATTATGCTGAAATAATAAATAATTTGTTGCCAGCACCTCAAAATAAGATTTAGCCGTGGCTTTATAAAATTATTTTTTTTTCATGCGTTTGCCCTGACTTGTCAGGTGTGAGTTTAGTGCTTGCTCGAAAACATCTTTTTTGAAAGTCTCTGACCTGTCTGCCCTGCATTTGCCAGCAGGCGATAGGCAGGTAAGAAAGCGTCAAGAACAAGGCAGGGTGATGAACAGGCTCTCCTTACGGTGAAGAGACCAGAAAAATTTAGATAGGATATTAAATTGCTAAAGCAATATTTGAAGTAATATACTAATGACAATTGAATGACAAAACCTATTGCTTAGTAAAAACCGCAGTAACCTCTTCGGAATAAGTTGATTTTGTAGTAGCTACTTCTTCAACAGTAAAGGCGAAATCAATTATCTTCTTATTGCTTGATATTTGTCCCTGTCCCACTATTTCATAACCTTCAATAGTTTGAAATGGAATTATTAATACATCATCATTTATTTCGGCCTCAATTTCGATCCAGGTGCCAAGGCCAAAAAAATTAGCAATGCTCAATATGCTTTCATCGCTACTTGTGGCAAAGATTTCAGCTTCATAATATTGCGATCCAAAAATCCCACTATTTTCAACTACGTCCCACATACCGATGTAAATGGTACGAGGATCATCTGTAGCTATTTCTTCGCAAGAGAAAAATAAGAAGGACATACTTATTATCAGAATTGAAAAACGAGTTTTTGCTTTCATAAGGCTAAATTTAAAAAATGGTAAAGATATTACTAAAAGAGTGCAGCATTTGATAATGCCTTTCTCATTTTAGAATCTTCTTCCCCTAACTCCTTTAGGACATTTAATATTTTTTCCTGTTTGTTGCTAACGGGCGCAAGTGTTGTGCGCCTGTCATAAATTATAAAACCAAATAATGCAAAAATTGCCCCGAGCACAAGTCCAAACCCCCATGTAAAATAAGTGTCAAATTTGTTTTCGAGCCGATCGATGCGGTTAGTCATGTTTCGTTCAACATTGTCGATACGGTCATTGAAATTTCGTTCAACATTGTCGATACGCTTGTTTATATTTTGGTCAAGTTTCTCAACTTTGTTATTCAAGGCACTTAAGTTTGCTTCAAGCTGAATAAGCCTGTCGCGATCGGCAAGGGTAAATGGAACTTCCTGTTGTTGCGAAAATGATAAAACCGATAGGCTAATCAAAATTATGAAAATAATAAAATGTCTCATGTCAAATATTTTAAGCAAAGGTAATAAATAATTGGCGTTTTTCATTGCTATTCCAAATATGAATCTTGTATTTGCATTTTACGCCATAATATGCCAACTTTACAAATTATGTAAAACACTGTTATTTATGAAAAATTATAAAGCCTTAAAGATTTCCGGTATTGTTGTTCTCGCACTTGTTGTCCTTTATTTTTCGTCCCCCGTTTATGTTCAACGGGCATTGGTGTACCAAAAAGTTGGTATCGAGGATTATCCAATCTTTCCTAACCGTACAGTCGAAGCGGGCAATCCCGCTCCCTGGGAAAAACATAGTGAATATAATAAGAAGGTAATTTCTGCTGATTTAAAATCAAAAATGGAAGAGAAGAAAACTATTGCATTTGCTGTTGTCAGGGATGGAAAACTTTTACACGAAGAGTATTGGGACAGCTACGGCCCTGAATCGAAAACCAATTCATTTTCGTCTGCCAAAAGCATTGTTGGCTTGTTGGTTGGATGTGCAATAGAGGATGGTTTTATATCGGGAATCAACGAAAAGGTTAGCAAATATTTTCCCGAAATAAAAGGAAAATACTCCGATAATCTAACAATTAAAAATGTATTGAACATGAGCTCCGGCCTAAACTGGGACGAAAGCTATGGCAGTCTTTTTTCGACAACTACCGAGGCATATTATGGCGAAGACCTCCCAAAGTTAATTCTTGGGCTTGAAGTGCACGAAGAACCGGGAAAAGAGTTCAAATATCTGAGTGGGAATACACAATTGCTTGCCATGATTGTTACCAAAGCCGTAGGGGAACCAATGGGCGAGTATGCCACGGAAAAACTCTGGACACCATTGCAGGCCGAACATGATGCGCTTTGGTGCTTAGACAAAAAGAACGGGCTGGAAAAAGCTTATTGCTGTTTTAATTCGAATGCTACCGATTTTGCCCGCCTTGGCCAACTGGTACTCGATTCGGGGCGATGGAACGGTCAGCAAATTATTCCGGCAAATTATATCTCAGAATCTACCAATGTGGCAGGCTATTTAAAATTACCCGACAGCGATATTGCTCTTGATTACTACGGATACCAGTGGTGGATAATGAATTACAAAGGGCATAAAATAGCTTATGCGCGTGGAATACTTGGGCAGTATATTTTTGTAATCCCATCGATGAATGCCGTGGTGGTACGACTTGGCCATATCCGCAGCAAAGAATACAAGGATCATCACCCAACATGTGCTTATACTTATCTTGATGCCGCTTTTCAGATTCTTAATTAATATTTCTTATCAGAGACTTTAATAAAAATGAAGTTTTCGTACAAGCAATTAAGAGTTTTAATATGCATTGTGATTTCAGAACAAGGATTAACGATTTCAAAGTACTCCAACCATCGCGAATCATTAATCCTTGATCGTAAGTTAATAATATAGATTTATGGATATTGTCAATCATAAATAGTCAATCATAAATAGTCAATCATAAATCATAAATCATAATGGATGTATCACGTAAAAAATCGAAGCAAATAAAATTTGCGATTGGGCATTGGGAAACGCAGGGTTTGTTGAATAACGACAAAGCCAACGAGCTTCGTGAAAGCCTAAATGAAAAAAAGCTTGATTGGAAACTTGTTGCACGATACAGTTTTTGGGTTGCTCTGGCAAGTGCTTTCATTTCGTTAGCCTCGTTATTGGCCGATGATTATATTATTAAATTGGCCGAAAGATTAATGCAAACCGCCGATTATATTTTCAGCATCTTCTTTTTTGTTTCATCAATTGTATGCTATTTATGGGCATGGCGAATTAAAATCAGAAGTAAAGAAAAACACCTGAGCATAGAATTTATCTCGTTGGCTGCCTCACTTATGTTGGGAGGTGCGCTGATTTATCTACTAAAATCCTTCGACAAAACAGGTGATTTCCCTGCATGGGTTTTTATGTTTTGTGCCATTTCGTGGGGCGTTATGGCCAATATCTTTTCGTCGGGCAGCACATGGCTGCTTAGTCTTATTGCGGTATTCGCCTGGTTCGGGCTTGGCACATACTCCATTAGCGGCGATAGCTATTCCTTTCTGGGAATGAACTATGCTTTGCGATTTGTTATTTTCAGCTTTTTTCTTTTTCTCTTCGGATATTTTATTCGCAATTGGGATAAGTTCAAATTCTACACCCTGACACGATATTTTACACTATCGGCATTTTTTGTATCTTTTTGGTTGCTAACTATTTTTGGTAATCATTGGGATTTTGAGCTTTGGGAAGAAGTGAGACAACAGAGCCTTCTCTATTGGGGCATTGCCTTCGGATTAGTGGCAATTGGATTCATTATTTATGGTGTTAAACGCAACGACGATTTTGCCCGTGCCTATGGTATTTCATTTCTTTTGCTGAATATTTACACCCGATATTTTGAATTATTCTGGGAACATACGCACAAAGCCCTGTTCTTTGCAATACTCGCCATATCGTTTTGGTTGATAGGCCGCAAAGCCGAACGGCTTTGGAATATTGATTTTCGGAAAAAGGAAGGGTCTCAATAGTTCTGCATTACTCAATATGTCGCTCTGCCGGATATCAACGTGTTTTATGTTATTCCAGACCATATACAATACAAACAAGCAAAAGTTCCGGAGAAATATCTGAGAGCATCAATGATTTTTCAGAATTGGGAAATTTGTCTTACACCCCGAAATAAACCTGCGGGCAGTCATTCAATAAAAACAGTACAGCATATTAAATCCCCTTATGACCAATCACAGGCACTCAATGGTTTAGCCCAACAATATTTATAACTCAATTGAGCTTTTGGTAAATATAACAGACTACCGATTTACAAGAGGCAACCGGACAATCAAACATCCCAGCCTCTTTTTTTTAGCTCAACTGAGCCTTAAAACCTATATTGTTACCGTTAGCAGTTTTTTCTTATCCAATCGAAATATTCAAATGTTTACCTAATCCGATTTCAATTAATTTATGATAAGTGGAAATTTGAATATCACTTTGTCCTCTTTCAATTCTGGAAATGTAACTTTTTTTTGTTCCAGTTCTTTGTGCTAATTCATCTTGAGTTATCATTAAGGCGTTTCTCGCCTCTTTAAGCATAATTCCAAGTCTAAACGACAAAGAATCAGCATCATATTTATCTCTGGAAGCTGTTCCTTTTTCTCCGTACTTTTCTATTAAAATATCTTCAAAGTCTGTGATGTTCTTCATTTTATTTTCCTCCATATTTTTCGTTCATATATTCTTTTTTCAATTTTTCCGCCATTTCAATTTCCTTTCTTTGTGTTTTTTGAGTTTTCTTGATAAAACAATTAGTCAAAACAATTAATTTTCCTTTGTCGAAAAAGCAAAGAATCCTAATACTTTTAAAAGTTGTAATTACACGAATTTCATATATTCCATCAGTGTTTTCCAGATTCTTAAAAAATTTCTGTGGAATCTGTTTTTCAAATCTCACTAAGTCAAATACGTATTCTATCTTTTCTTGCACTTTAAATTCTTGCGTTTTATAAAAATCGACGAAGTAATTTCTATATGCAATTATTCTTCTAATCATTTTGCAAAGTTAACTAATTAGTTTACGCTAATCAATATTTTTCCAATATTTTTCAATAGAGCAGAAGTTTTTTTGCTATGGTTGGTAACGGCTGGCGGTATGTTTTTGTTGCCGATTTCGAAGCACAAATCTGTCAAGTTACACAAAAATTTATTTGATGCAGAAACGCTGAAATACCCACTATCCCGGCAATAAAATATACCGCCTGTAACCCAACGTAATTCTTCGTTTCAACGCAATTTAGTTTTTATACCCGGATTGATAAGGCTTTTTTACAATCCTCTTTTTGAATACAAACTTTTTATTTATTCACCTGTAAGGTAGTCAGGGAGTTATGAAACCCGAAACTTCAGTTTTTAACAAGTTTGAATTTTCGTTTTTCACCTTGAGAACTTACTTCCATAATGTAAATCCCCTGTGCTTTATTTATTTCAAATTGATAAGTAGAAGTGTTGATGTTATCTTTATAAAAAACTATTTGGCCACTAATATCAAATACTGTTATTGTGACATCTCTTATTTCACCGAAATCAATATTTATGATATTATGAAAGGGATTAGGAAAAACAGATATTCCATCGGCTTTACCTACTATATTTATGCCTAACATTGATTTATGTAACTTTAAAACATATACATCAATGGAACCATTTGATGTTAGATTAAAGGTATCCGGGCCAGGATTGAAATCGATTGTGCCTCTGTACCCACCGGTTGCATAAACAAAATCCTCATCATCGCATGTTATCGAAAATCCATACTCACTGTACCACTCGCCAAAAGAAGTAGCCCAATAAAAATTGCCATCAGCATCCAGAACCTCAATAAATATATCAGCATTACCATTTGATATTAAATCATAAGAAGGTGTACTTGAATTAAATGACAATGCACCTCCAAATGATCCGGTCAAATAAATATGTCCTGAATTATCAATGGCCAAATCATTAATATTATTGATACCACTTCCCTGCATTGATGATGCCCAGATAAAATTTCCATCCGGATCTAACTTTTCGATAAAAATACCATAGCTTTCAGGAGCGTATAAATAAAAATCAGCAGGGCCCGGATCAAAATCTACGGTATCTGTAAAAGTTCCTGTTATTACTAAATTACCATCAGGAGCGGTTTTTATCACCTGACCTTCTTCATTAAATACGCCTCCAACTGATTTAGCCCAGATAAGATCTCCATTTGAGCTTAATTTGAGAAAGAAAGCATCGCGCCCATAACCATTTGAATGAAGGTAATATGTACCCACTCCTGGATCAAAATCAACAGAATCATCAAAAGTGCCAGTAACATATACATCTCCTGAAGCATCGACAGTTATTGAATTACCTTCATCATGGTAGTTGCATCCAAAGCTTACTGCCCAGGCAAAATCACCTTGACTATCCAATTTTAGAATAAATATATCATTCAAATTACCAAATGTTGATACAATATTATAAACCGTGGTATCAGGGTCAACATCTACTGTATCGTAAAAAGAGCCGGCCATGTATATATTTCCAGGGCCGTCAACAGCAATAGATTTTGACCCAATATTACCGCTACCTCCGAATGCCTTCACCCAGACAAAATCTCCTAATGGATTTAGCTTTAGTATAAAAGTACTGTAATCACCGGCTGAGGTTAAATTGTAATTAGCCGTGCCAGGATCGAAATCTACTTCATTTTGAAAGTAACCTAATACTAATAAATACCCGGTTGAATCAATTGTGATTGTCCGACAAGCATCATTTCCAAATCCCCCAATTGATTTAGCCCAAATAAAATTTCCACTTGAATCTAATTTAAGGATATAAATGTCATAAATATTATTTCCACATGAAGTGAGATTAAATACCCCGGGGCCAGGATCAAAATCGACAGTGTACCGAAATCTTCCCCCTATGTATACATTGTGTGAACTATCAGTAGCTATTGCATAACCAACATCATCCCATTCCGCACCTATAGATTTGGCCCATTCAAAATTGAAACTTTGTGCCTGAATCGCCATTGATAATAGAATCGTTTGAAATACTAAATAGATTTTTTTCATGGTCTAAAATATTTATCGGTTCGAAAATTTATGTTTGCCAGCGGTAGCAATATGAAAAGTTGCCAGTAGTTTTTACTTTTTTGCTTCTTTTTCAATGACGCTTTCAATTTGGTCATATAATTCAGGGATTTTATTTTTAATCACATCCCAAACAATTGAGTAATTTACTCCCATGTAGTCATGGATTAATCTATCTCGCATTCCAACCATATTTTTCCATGATATAGAATTCCATTGATATTTCAAGTCAGCAGAAATCTTTTTCGTTGCTTCTCCTATAATCTCAAGACTCCTTATCACTGCTCGTTTTAAAGTCTCATTTTCTAAGAATTCATTTTTTTCAAGCTCAGGAGTTATCACAGACTTTATATACTTACATTCGTCTAAAATATGTTTTAAATACTCTATTGGGTCTTTATGCATAAATAACTTCTTTAAGTATTTGAGGACCGATATATGGACTTAGTCCATTTTTTGTAACAATTTCAATTTTTTCGTTTCTAAACAGATTTTCAAGTATGTCGTAAACGGACATGTAATTATCAAAATTTTCTTTTTCGGGTTCAAATTCGATAAGAATATCAATATCACTCTTTTCTGACTGTTCCTCTCTTACATATGAACCAAAAAGTCCAATTCTAACAATACCAAGATTTTGCAACTCTCTTTTCTGTTGCTTCATTTCTGATAATATGTATTCTTTACTTGTCATGTATTTAGTATTTTAGCAAATATACAATCTTTTCTGTTAAATTAATAGATAACTTTCTTGTTCTTAAATTACTGGCAACGGTTTGGCTATGCGTAGTGCGGGTTTCCGAAGCACTTAACTTTCATTTTACTACTAAATTTCTTTACTTGCATAATCTTTCAATTTACGACAAACCCCGCATTACGTATGAGCCTTTGTTGAACTAAACCTCACTATCGTTCAGTAGCCAATAATATTTATGGCAACACATGTAAACCACATACAAAACAAAATGTAATAGATACGAATGTACAAATTGTTTCGAATAATGAATAAATTATGCCCAACTGTATACGAGTATCCATATTTGTACAAATGTTGTTTCAAAACAAACTTTCATACTCATATTTTTCATTATCTTTATTGTCTAAATTTCAGACAAAAACAGTACTGAAAAAACTTGAAAAATTGATTACACAATATATATGGTGTAATTCCCCAAAAACCGGTTTAGTTCAACATTAAGCACAACTTGTCCCGTATTTTTATCGGGATATTTGGCTAAAGCCGAAAACGATGCTTAGTTGTTATGTGTAGAAATTTTTCTTCTCAGTATAATGAAACATCGAATGCTATAAAATGCATCTAACTTTTCCCATGGTAGTAGTGTTATTTCATTCGTAGCATCTTCGTTTAGGTTATTATCAATTATAAATTCATGAGCTGCATGCTCTTTATTTAAATGACCATAATAAAACCTTACCCAATGATAGTCTTTTTCGAATTTTTGCTTTTTAATAACACCTTCAATAAACTCAAATGTATTATCAGGAATATTAAATTCACAAGTAGACTTTACTCCAAAATTGCCTATATAAACTTTGTAGTCAATATCATTAATTGTCCATTCTTCAACAAGAATCTGCTCATCCACTGTATCATTAAATGCATTGATAATAACATGAAAGTCATTTGTCACAAAGTTTTGTATGTTATTTATTTTAGCGTCTTTAATAGTTTCTCCAGCATCCCCAAAAGATTCCATTATTTCTCTTCCATCTTCTAAGGTTATTTTTAGGTCCAATCTACATGAAGGATCTTGTGGGGTATTATTAGGTAAAATCCTACTGTCAAAATGTATCTTGTTTTTTAGTTTTGCAACAACTTCATCTGCTTTTAACTCATACTCAATGTTGTGGGATTTCAACAACTCCGCAATTGCAGTATTTGCATTATTTATGTCGTTATGATACTTTTTTGAATGTTTCACATCTGTCATACAACCAATAAATGGAAGAACTACTAATAAATATTTAATCAACTTCATATTGTATTTATTTTTACACATAACGGTTTGAATATGGTGCGTTGCGGTGTTCGTAGTACTTTCGCGTCAAACCCGCAATAAAGTTGATGCGAGTAATGAACTTCAAATTTACCACAAAACCCGCTATGCACTATATCTTATGTTGTAACCCGTTTTTTATTTTCAACAGCTTTGAAGTTTTCATTTAGATGGGTGTAATATTTATAATCTCTAAAAATAACTTTCTCTATTTTAATTAGAGAAGACATATCCCCATCAATAATTTTTGTGTTTGTGATAATCCTTACTTCTTTCAGTTTTTCTAAATCATTAAGAACTTGAATTGAATCAATATCTTTACATCCTTCTATTTTAAGAAAACTGAGCATTTTTACTACACTTAGTCCTCTAATCTCATTTAGATTTGGCAAATTTTGAAGTGTTAACTTCTCAATGTTAGAAGGTAAAAAATCAAGATTAATTATTTTTCTACAATAATATACTCCTAGCCTTTTCAAACTTGGTAAATTTTCT
>JAYENH010000692.1:0-2136 GCA_034721995.1 Bacteroidota bacterium | reverse complement strand
TGTTTGGTCTGATACTTCTACTTCGGAAGACATCAGCAACCTCGATCATGGTTTGTACGGGCTTACAATTGTCGATGCTTTGCTTTGCGAACAACAGGCCGAAGCATTAGTGCGGGTACATTCTTCACAGCAATTTAGCATCCCCGATCAATGGAGCATGTTTTCGTTTAATATCGAACATTACGAACCGGCTGTCGATAGTGTCCTGCAAGCTATAATTGTGAATGTTCAGATTGTTAAAAATGAAAATGGAAATGTATATTGGCCAATCTTCAATCTCAATGTTATTGGCGATTTTCAAAATGGAGAAGGCTATCAGATAAAATGTGACACAGTTGTAAGCTTAACAAGTGTCGGTTTTTATCTTTTTCCTGAAGAAGAAAACATTATCCTGCCATCGGGTTGGAGTTTGTTTGCCTATTTACGAACATCAAACATTTCGGTTGAAACCGGAATGGACAATGTGGTTTCCAATATTATTTTAATGAAAAATGGCAACGGGCAGGTATTCTGGCCACTATACAACCTAAACGGAATACCGGCCATGATACCCGGTCAGGGATATCAGGTAAGGATGAATTTGACCGATACGCTGGTTTATCCGGGGAATTAGCCTCTGCAATCTAAGTAGCTGTTAGGAATTTATCCTTTCATTTTATTCTTTGTCTTTTTCGTTTATTCTGGGTTGAATTTTCCTTAAATAGCTCCGCTATTCTCGTCAAATTCGCTTTGACTAAACAAAAAATCCTTCATAATAATTCTAAAAAACAATTTCCTAACAGCTACTAAGACTTCAGAATAAAATTTGTACTAATTGACCGATGCTCATAAACACTGTGGATAACATCGGCAAAAACACTGGATATGGAAAGCACCTTTATTTTATCGCTTAAAGGTTTGATGGGTATTGAGTCGCTGACAACCAATTCTGTAATTTTTGAGGCATTGATCCGATCGTAAGCCGGGCCCGACAATACCGGATGTGTAGCAACAACCCTTACGCTTTTTGCTCCGCGGTCCATCATAATCTCTGCCGATTTTGTTATTGTCCCGGCTGTGTCGATCATATCATCAATGATTACTACATTTTTATTTTCGACATCGCCAATAACTGTCATGTCTCCAACCACATTTACGGCTTTCCTTACTTTATGGCTAACAACAAGGCCTGTTTGCAAGAAGTTGGCATAAGAATTTGCCCTTTTTGCACCGCCCATATCGGGGGCAGCAACAACAAGATTGTCGAGTTTAAGGCTACGCAGGTAAGGGACAAAAATAGCCGAAGCATACAAATGGTCTACAGGAACGTCAAAAAATCCCTGTATTTGATCGGCATGTAAATCAAGTGTTACAATACGATCTACTCCGGCAGCTGTAAGAAGGTTGGCAACTAATTTTGCACCTATCGAACAGCGTGGTTTGTCTTTTCTGTCCTGGCGGGCAAAACCAAAATATGGTATTACAGCAATTATTTTATAGGCCGATGCACGTTTGGCAGCATCAATCAAAAACAACAATTCCATTAAATTTTCGGCCGGGGGGTTTGTCGATTGAATTACAAAAACATGTGCCCCACGAACCGACTCATCATAAGCTATCTCAAACTCCCCATCGCTGAATTTCCTGAATTCAATCTTGCCTAAATCAATACCAGACGCTTTGGCTATTTTTTCACTAAGATAATGCGATCCCCTTCCCGAAAACAGTTTGATTTCACTGTTAGTATTGCCCATAATTATAAGAATATTGATTAATCAATTAACTGGCAAATCTACGAAAATCCAGTTTTTAATGATTCTTGATTACTGTGGTTTTTGAAAGTTTTGATAAATGTTTAGCCAGAAGTTGGGAGATGGAAGTCGAAAGTGAGTGTACAACAGGTTTTTAACCAGCTCCGTTTTCTATTCCATCATTCCATCGTTCCATCACTCCCTATGTCTTTCTTAGCTTTAGCAAATGAGGAACATCTCACCAATCCCAATCCTTTCATTCCTCAGACAACCTTAATGAAAAAAAAAACAGTCAGGTTTAATATATTATAAAGTATTACTTTTATCGCTTCAATTATTGATTAGAAAAATTAACATTAAAATATATTAGAATGAAGAAGATATTCTTTACCAGTATCATATTAAT
>JAYENH010000691.1:0-2136 GCA_034721995.1 Bacteroidota bacterium | reverse complement strand
GCCATCAATAATAAATCATCAATCATAAATCATAAATCATCAATCATCAATCAAAAATCATCAATCAAAAATGGCCTTAATGCCCGGTAATTCTTTTCCTTCGATATATTCCAACAATGCGCCACCACCGGTCGATACATAACTGACTTTATCGGCCATATTGTATTTGTTGATGGCAGCGACCGAATCGCCACCGCCGATTAAAGTAAATGCACCCCTTTCTGTAGCTTCAACAAGTGCATTGGCAACAGCTTTTGTACCTGCCTCAAAATTAGACATTTCAAAAACACCCATGGGGCCATTCCATAAAATGGTATTCGATTCCTTTATTACTTTTGAAAATGCTACCGACGATTTTTCGCCAATATCGAGCCCCATCCAGCCGTCTTCAATATTTTTTACATCACAAGGTTTGAAATTTGCATTGTTGTCGAATTTATCAGCTACGACAGTATCAACCGGCAAATGGATTTTCACATTGTTCTTTTTAGCTTTTTCGAGAATGTTAAGTGCCATATCGAGTTTGTCTTCTTCAACCATTGAAGAACCGACACTGCCGCCCAGGGCTTTGATGAAAGTAAACATCATGCCGCCGCCAATAATCAGGTTATCGACTTTTGAAAGCAAAGTTTCGATAATGGTGATTTTTGACGAAACCTTTGCCCCGCCCAAAATAGCGGTAAATGGCCCTTTTGAATCGTTCAATACTTTGTCGATACTGTTAAGTTCACCCTCGATTACATAGCCAAACATCTTTTTTTCGGGGAAAAATTTTGCCACAACGGTTGTTGAAGCATGGGCACGATGGGCTGTCCCGAAAGCATCGTTTACATATACATCGGCAAGCCTGGCCAATTTTTTGGCAAATGCCTCATCGCCTTTTGTTTCTTCCCGGTGAAAACGCAGGTTTTCGAGCAGGAGTACTTCGCCGGGCAAAAGGCTGTTAGCCATTTCCGATGTCTCGTTGCCAATGCAATTATTTGCAAATTTCACCGAAGTCCCAATTAATCCTGAAAGATGATCGACAATATGTTTCAGGCTGAACTTATCCTCAGGTCCCGATTTTGGCCTGCCGAGATGCGACATAAGAATAACCGAACCACCATCGCCTATAATCTTTTTAATAGTGGGGATGGCCGCCCTCATTCGGGTATCATCGGTTATCTCGAAATTGCTGTTAAGGGGCACGTTAAAATCGACCCGTATAATTGCTTTTAAGCCATTAAAGTTGAATTCATCAATTCTCATATTTTTCTGAAATTTATTATTAAACAGGCTGCAAATGTAAATAAAAGTTGGCAGTCTTTGCTTGGTGGTTTCCGGTATTTAGTCTCCAATGGACAGCCTTTAGAAGGTAGTCTTCAATCAGAATGGTGTAAAAAAAGCCCAAAAGATTTTCTCAACAAACACAATAGCCCCAAGTATATTTGGCCCTTTGTTAAGTAAAAGGCAAATATATGTTTTAAGCCGGTGATGGTAGAATATTTCGGGGTATGTATGGACGCTTTTTTTTTTGAGACCTGATAAGTTTTTATTCCATTCGAGAAATCCGTAATTTTGCAACAGAAAAAGATAGTTTGTCTAAAACAATAATTATGAACATACAAGAAGTACAAGCCGATAAACTGAGTTTGATAAGTTGGGTTTCGCAACTGCAAGATATTTCGTTGATAGAAAAATTGAAGGATGTCCAAAGAAACTCTATGCTAAAAACTTATGAAGCATCTCTTAAACCTTTTAGCAATGAAGAACTTGTCAGTAAAGCAAATGCGGCCAATAAAGCTATAAAAAACAACGAAGTTCTTTCGCAAGAAGATTTAATAAAAGAAATTGAAAATTGGTAAAATGAACATTGTCTGGACTTACCCTGCGAAAAATGACTTAAGGAAAATCTATAACTACTACAAAAAGAAAGTGTCTGTGAATCTTGCCAATAAAATCAGTGATTCAATTTTTTCTACCACATCTATTCTTAGAACTCAAAATATTGGTGTTAAAGAAGAACTTCTCGAACACTTAAATCAACAGCATCGATATTTAGTCTCTGCAAGAAAACGCCAATAACTGCGTTATGCTCATCTTTAAACTCAGTCATCCGTCAGCTGACGGACTCCTGAGTTTAAAGATTTCACAAGC
>JAYENH010000690.1:0-2136 GCA_034721995.1 Bacteroidota bacterium | reverse complement strand
AAAATCTATGCGTCCGAATTTGAGGATATTTTTAATACCAATGTTTAGTTCTAAGTATTGCTTGTCAGTTTTCTGATATAAGTAATGTGCCCCGGCAACAATGCGGAATTTACTTTTTCGTACCCAAGGGATTTTGTTGATTATAAAACCATTGAAATGATGCTGGTAGTGAGCTTCGAGATATTCGTGGTTTGTGCTGTATGTGTAATAATCTAATAAATGAAAACTGTTTTTTCTTTCCTGATGGATAATGGTTTTGTTGCCGTTAAAATGGGCAAAATCGCTAAAATAGATTTTCTCTTTGTTCAGGAAACGGCCATAAGTTAATTTTATACTGCTTCGGCCAAGCAGGCCAAACGACTTCGAGTAACTTGTATAAACACTTATTAAATCGAAATTGGCATCACTGCCCAAAATGCCGGGAATGGCTTTGGTATATGTTATACCAATTGGCGGGTACTTTGAGCCTAAACGTGTTTTGTATGGCAAGCTGGCAAATTTTTGCCTGAAAGTATAATTTGCCCCAATTGTTACAATCAGTGCCTGATGCTTTATAAATTCAGCTCCATTAGCGGCATCGAACCAGGGTGTGTTTGGCGTGTACTCGCGATCGGAAATTTTACTGATCGAATAACTGCTTTCATTGTTCAGGGGCTGCCTATCGGAAAACTCTATATCGCCTGCAAAGTTGAAACCGTTGAAAAACTCTGACCCGTGTCCGATTTTCAGGTATTTCTTTCGATATAGTTTCATGTAATTCTGCTTGGCAAAAAGAGAATACAAACCATTTATAGTTGATGAAATAGGTTCCGAACCATTAAATTGCGAATGGGTAATGCCAAAATCAAGTTTCAATTTTGCGAAACTATTTCGCTCGTAAAAATATTCCGACCGGCTGTTGAAACCGAAAAAATTATCAGAAAAGCCATACCCAAAATCAAGCTCCTGCTTAAAGTATTCTTTGTTTTCAAATTCCTGCCTGAAACTAAATGGTACTTTAATTTGAAATCCTTGTACCGTGTTGAATGAAATACCTTTAAAAGGACTACCTGCTTTTAATTTCCTTTCATTATATCTATCGCGGTAAGTGTACCCGCTTTGTATAAAATCCCATATTTTGAATTTATTATATTTCCTGTCTATCGAATCTAAATATTCTTTCGATGTAACTTTTTGCTCTATACTATCGAATTCGATATAGTTTTCCTCTTCTTCGAGACTAAGGGGCACAGGCCGGTTTTCTTCCCAGTAAACTGAATCCTTTTTGTTCGAGCTCTCATCAATCTTAAATATTTCGGCATTAAAAAAATCATCGCTAAAATTTGGTTGCCAGTTGTATTCATTAAAAATAGTTAGATAATGTCCATTAAAATCGGCCTCCAAACCAAATAAGCTAAACGAAAAATCGAAATCGAAGTTTTGGGTTTGCAATGCCCACATACTATCGTTTACGACATTAAATTCCTGAGTAATCCTTATGCTGTCGATAAAATCAATTTCGGCATCTTCGGTAATAATAAGGCCGGCACTATGGATACACCACAAGCCTTCGACCAAATAAAGGTAACCATGAAACACCCTGTCGATTTTGCGTTTGGGCCGAAGCTCGATTTTATGCACCAGAAAATCGCCATCAAGAAATGAGCCTACTAAACGGTAGCGGTAATACATCATGGCATTATTGGAAATTGGCGACACAAATCCACGTCCCGACATATCGAATGGGATGTTTACCATATTACCGTAAAGGTTGATATTGATGAAAGAAGAAAAATTAAAACTAAAACCTTTGCTGTCGCCGCTAACCTTTGATGAAACAATTTCTTCTTTTATCTTATCAGGATATTTTATGCTGAAATTAGATTCGGCCTCCGAAAGATAAATAATCCCCAGTGCCTCCTCTTTGGTATTGGAGCTGTCGAACAATGCCTTCCCCAGCAAACTGTCCGATACATGTAAAAGTTTGTAGATCCCTTTTGAATATACGCTGGCATCGAAAGTGCCTGTTCGTACCAGGTTTTTATCGCGGGCTTTTATTGCCTGGCGTATCATTTCATAAGCAGGGTCTTCGTCTAAGCCAACTACTACTTCCGCCAACAAGTAGTTTTCTTTTTTTAGGCTGATATTTAATTGTGT
>JAYENH010000689.1:0-9486 GCA_034721995.1 Bacteroidota bacterium | reverse complement strand
CAAAAATTTTGTTGATTATTCCGGAGCAGGGGTAAGGCTCTATTTTAAAACCATTGCTTCGACTACTATTCGCTTGGATTATGCTGTTTCGCTTAAGGATTCGAATGGGGCTTATGTGTTTGGCATTGGGCAGTATTTTTAAAGTTTCAACACAATTTAAATTATTATCATTAGTAATGGCCGGAGTATTTTATAGGAGCATAGTGCATCGAGTTAAAAACTTTTGGAACACAGATGACACAGATTATACGGATAATCGCAGATATAAATCCGCGCAAATCAGTTAAATCCGTGGTATCCGTGTTCAATTTAATGGCCGCAAAAAAAAACATTAACTGCGTTCTTCTTCTTATTTCACTTGTAGGTCTGTATGTTCCTTAAATTTTACTATTTTTCGGAATCAGGAAAAATAAAAACAAGTAATAATTATTTTTATGAAGACTATTGCATTGTACTTAGTTATTTTGTTTGGGTTCATTTCGTGTAATAACCAACAAACCAATAAATCAGCAGAAATTAAAGATGGCATTAAAACAGGCGTTTTGATTGTAAGTCATGGTTCACATTCAACACGATGGAGAGAAATGCTCCTTGATATTGAAAATAGTGTTGAACAGGAAATATTGAAAAATCCGAAGATATCGGAAGTTAAATCGGCTTTTATGGAATATGAGGGACCCAATATTGCCGATCAATTAAAAGCTTTCGACCGGCATGGTTTTGATGAAATAATTGTAGTTCCCTTGTTTTTGACTATAAGCAGCCATACCACAAACGATTTGCAGAATATTGTTGGTATAAGTAAAAACCCGGAAGTTGTTGTTAGATTAAAAGAAGAGGAAATTGAATTATACAAGCCAAAGGCAAAAATTGTTATTACACCGCTGTTAGATTTTCCTGGTTTTCTTAAAAAAAATGTTGCTCGTCGATATAATGCCATAAGCAAAGATACCGGCAACGAAGGAGTTGTTTTTGTTGCCTACGGATCGCGTCTTTATACCCAGCAATGGGTGCAACTTATGAACGATTTGGGTAAATATTTAAGGTTAACAGCCGATGTTGAAAATATTTCGTATGCCTGGTGCGGGCACATTGTGGATTATTCTCCTCAGCCTGTTACAAATGCCGTAAACCAAATTTTAGATATTGAAAAATCGGTAGTAGTAATTCCAATTCTTGTTGCTTTTGATGAAATGTTTCAGGGTGATATTATTAAAAAGGGCATCGAAGCAGTTGAGTTTAACGAAACAAAAGTACTCTATAAACCCGATGCAATCCTCCCCGACGAAAACCTTAATAAATGGGTGATTGATATTGTAAATTCAACTTTGGAATAGGTAGAATAGTGATTGATTAAGATTGAAATAGATTGATTGAGCTTAAATGAGAATTTCTAATGAAATTTTTACATAAAGTAGATTTTCGGCAAAATTGGAAGAAAATCCTGATTAGCATTGTGGTTTTGGTGCTTGTAATTATTGTATCCTTTTTGCCTGAACAAACTAATTCGGGTGCTGAGTTTGTTGAATCAAATACCGGTTTGGGATATAATTTAACAGGCAAGGAGAACAAAGCCGGCGAGTATGGATCATTAGAATTTGATGATGATAAAAACCAATATGGCTATGGTTACCTGAAAAGAAATAAAGCAAAGGAAAAACAATTCGGCTTTTTAGAGAATAAAAAAAAAAACACCGACAGTATCTTTATTGCGCGATTGAAGAAACTTTTTCCAGTAATGTCTGCCGAAACTTATAGCGAAAAGGGAATAAATTATGCCATACTGGAAAATAAAAGCATATATATCGAAAACATTGGAGTGTCGTCAATTAAAGGATTTAGTGATGTGATTGATCTTGCAGTTGTTATCAATCCTAAATCGGAAATTGATAGTGTGATTTATTTAAGCTCACGCGAAACTCCTGATTATATGAATAAAATATTTAATGCCGGTTTTTTTAATCAATTTAACAAACGGGATTTTGAATCGGAGCACATAATTGATGCTGTTGCCGGTGCAACAATCAGCTCAGTTGCAATAGCTCAATCGGTCGAAGAAATTATCAGGATTTCCAATCACAGTTTTCTTGTTGATTATATAATCAAATCTGCCGATAGGTTTAAAATCAGGGCCGAATTAAATAAAATCTGGATTATTAATATGATTTTGTTGCTGGCACTTTTTTGGGCTTTTGGCTTTCAGAAAATAAAGAATAAGCATTTGAGAATTATCATTTACATTTTCACTGTTATCTGGTTAGGGTTTTATCTTAATTCTTCGTTTACATATTTGCTTTTTATTAAGTCTTTTACAGGAATAGCTCTCTCGGTTTTTTCAACTGTTTATATTTTGTCGGTAATCTTTTTCGGCATTTGGAAGAAAAACACATATTGTAAACATATATGCCCTTATGGAAATTCGCAAAGATTGATTTATAAAATTTCGCCATTTAAAAATTATAAACTGAAACTAAACAATTCGTATCTGAAATATTTCAGGTATTTAGTTAGCATTGCTGTTGTTACATTATACTTTACAGGATTTGAATATATTACAAAATTCGAAGTATTTCCTCACTTTTTTGGGTTCAACCTACATAGTATATTTTTATGGGCCTCCATTGGTATTCTTTTTATATCGTTGATAATACCTAATTTATGGTGCCGTGCCTTGTGCCCAACAGGCTGTGTTTTAGATGTTGTATCGGATTTATCAGAAACAGGGAAGTAGGAGTTCAGGGTTCAAAGTTTGCCCATTCATAAATATGGTTGACGCTATAACCACCTCGCTTCAACCCATTTCTTTTGTTCTTCTTTCGATAAAAATGTCCAGGCAACAATACGGCTGGTTTTATTTCCTTGCCCCATTGCAATAGTCTCAACTTCTTTTGCCCCGACTTTCTTTAAAGTTGTGTAGACATTCTTCAGGTTCGACTGTTTTGAAATTAGAGTTGAAAACCAGAAAAAATGTGGCGAAAACTTCTTGCTTTGGTTTATCATTCTCCATACAAATGTTGATTCGCCCCCTTCGTAAGATAATTCGCTGGTTTTGCCGGCAAAATTCAATCTTGAATTGTCAACTTTTTGTTTACTCAGTTTTTGTTGTTTCCGCAACGAACTGGTATGGGCTTCTTTGGCCGAGGAATGAAAGGGAGGATTGCAGATTGAAAAATCAAAATGTTCGGCTTTACGAACTATCCCAAAGAAAAAGTCTTTTGAATCCTTCTGAAAGCGAACATCAATTTTATCAGTCAGGGATGGGTTTAGTGTAACAATATTTCTGGCCGAGTTCAATGAAATAGTGTCGGTTTCGGAGCCAACAAAAGACCAGCCATATTCTTTGTTCCCTATAATTGGATAAATACAATTTGCACCTACGCCTACATCAAAACACTGTATTTTCGGCCCCTTTGGAATATTGCCCTGATTGCACTTTCCCAATAAATCGGCAATATGATGTATGTAATCGGCCCTGCCCGGAACAGGAGGTACCAGATAATTTTTTGGTATATCCCAATGCTCAATTCCGTAATGATATTTCAATAAAGCAGTGTTTAATGCTTTTACAGCAAAAGGATCGGTAAAGTCTATTGATTCATCCTTGTATTTGTTCAAAATAACAAATTGATCCAGCACCGGGTAACTATCAATTAATTTTTTAAAATCGTATCGTTCACGGTTTTTGTTTCGAGGATGTAATTTAGATTTCTCTTTTGGATGTTCTTTCTTCTTTTCCTGCATAGTTTTAAATCTGATATTAGGGCACAAAGAAAAGCTTAAAAATAAGAAAACCATTAAAACTATTATTTGTAGACTATTGTTCTTACTTTTTTATTTTATTATAACTTTTGTGCTAATTTCCATGCTCTATTATTATTCGTGGCTATTTATATATTTTATTTTCAGATTTAAGGAAATATAAAATTACAGTACCGACTACTAAATAATTGATGTTCTCCGTTTCGCTATTATTGACAAAGTGTGTAAGGATGAAAAAAGAGGGTGGGGTACTTGGCATTTTGTTACCAGGCACTCCACCCTCTATAAACTAATCATCCAAGCAAACACTAATTAGTGCCAACAAGAAAACGTATGCTTTTTATATGTCAGAGACTATTTATTATTTCCTTGTATATCAATGATAGGAATAAATATTTTTAAATTTCCAACCATGAATTCATATCTCGAAATAATACAATCTAAACTCGAAACCTTTTAAGCACGTTTATACACAATTGCTGCAACGGTTTTGTCGTCGCCACCCATGTTGATTGACATGCCATAAGGTCTATCAGGAGAAATTTCGATTTGAGATTTTCCGGCTTTTCCTGTTAGTTGTTCCCAAATAGTTACGGCCTGGTGTACTCCGGTAGCACCTGTTGGATGTCCCCATCCAATTAATCCTCCGGTGGTGTTCATCGGAATTTTTCCATCGCGTGCAGTATTTCCGTCGGCAACAAATTTGGCACCTTCGCCCGGTTTGGCAAATCCAAGAGCTTCGGTTGTTAAAATACCGGCAATGGTAAAGCAGTCGTGTACTTCGAGTGTGCCAAGATCGTCTTTTGTTATTCCTGCCGATTCAAAAGCAAACTGAATAGCTTTTTCAATGGTGTCGAGACGGGTGAGATTTTTTGGATCTTCGGTAAGATTTCCTACAGCATGACCAACTCCGACAACCTCAACGGCATCAGATTTGGCAATACCACAACGTTTCAAACCTTCTTCCGACATAATGGCAATGCCTGATGCACCGTCCGAAACTTTCGAACAATCGAAAACATTCAGATGGTCGGTAAAGAATTTGCCATTTGGTTCTGCCATCCCCAGCTCTAATGGGTTAGGGTGATTATTATGAAATTCCTGTGCAGTTTCGCACAAACGGGCATTGTCAATTGCATTGGCAAACCAACGTGCCAGGCCTTTGCGGGTATATTCTTTTCCATATTTTTCGTAATATGCACCGGCACGGTCGCTAAACTGACCGGGAAAGAAATAGGCATGGCCATTTTTTCTTTTCTGATACCAGCCTGCACCGGCCAGAACATCGGCACCGTAAATGGCTTTTTGAGTATTCTGAACTTCAACACCAACCGATAAAACAACTTCTGCTGTTTCGGCTAATACCGATTTAATACCACTTATTAATGCCAATCCACCAGATGCGCAAGCTCCTTCCACACTAATTGATGGTTTATACAACATCTTGTCATCAATCATAGGCATAAAAGCACCGAGGTGAGCCTGATTGTTGAAACGTGCTGCCATAAAATTTCCTACAACGCCTTCATCAACATTGTCGGCACCGCCAATTTGCTTTAGGGTTCCCTGCCCGGCTTCTTCTACATAATGCTCAAGTCCTGGGCGTTCTTTTTTAGGATGAAATTCTTTGCGGCCCGTACCCAACGAAATGGTATTGTAGCCGGCTGTCATATATACTTTTTTTCTTAATTTCATTTTCTGATTTTTTAACGGGTTACACAAAATATTCGTTTATAGGACCATAAGCATGAAAAAATCCGGTAAGCATAACAGTATTAACATCAGCTTCGGAATGAGCAACATTGTCGGTAACTAATTTTTTACCAATATCGTTCGATCTTGCACCATATTCAAGTGCTAATTTTGCACCCAGGGTATCCATGCCTTTCAATTCTGGAAAGTAAGTATTGAACTCTTTGCTCTTGTCTTTTTTTCCTATTATTGATTTCCAGGCAACATGGCTTTTTGGAAGTTCTCCAAGTTTTTTATCGCATGATTCCTTGATTTTTTCAACGGCAACATAATCCTTCGTCTCCGGATCGTAAATTCCGACAACCCGTCCTTTTTGATATTTCAGGAAGCCGTCTTTTTGGGCTCCACTCGAAAATTGTCCACCTTTTACATTTAGTTCCATGTATTTATCCAAAAGATCGGAGTGGAGGTTTTCATCTTTCAGGTATGGGTTCATTACCTGCATAATAAATTTGACTACATCAACTCCTACATAGTCGATTAACTGAAAAATACCCATTGGGCGGATCAGGAAGTCCTGGCTTACTTTGTTCATCATATACACTGCCTCGACAAAAGAATTGTCTTTTGTGAGATTTTCTACAGCGTGAATTCCGTGGAGGGCATCGCGCATAAAATGACCGTTGCCGATGAAACCTGCAAAGTCGTTAGATGGAACAATTTTCTTCCTGAGATTTTTGGCATATTGCATGGCAAAATCTTTCAAATCAGGAGAAGTATCATCAGTTACGATTAATTCAACCAGCTTTTGCACAGCAGGTGGATTGTAAAAATGGAAGCCAACAATGCGGCCTTTTAAATCCGACCCGATTTCAATTTCGTTAATCGGCACCGACGATGTATTGGTAAGGAACCAGGGTTTATTGCTACTGTTTTTACTGACTTCAGTCAGTAACTTATTTTTCAAATCCTTGTTTTCGCTAACCGCCTCGAAAACTAATGTCGAATTATAAGCGGCTTCCAATGCCGTGGTTGGCCGCACAAAGTTCATTACATCGAAAACATATTGATCGATTATATGCCCGTTTTCAATTAAATCTTTTCTATCTGCATACATTGCACGCAGAGCGATTGTTTTCTTTTCGGCCAATTTTTGAACCTGCACTTTCAGGAAGCGCATTAATCCACCGAGGGCATCATTCGATACGTCGATAGCATTCAAAACAAAGCTCTTGTCTTTGTTCTCAGGTTTCATAGACTGATCCGCCATCTCAACCGCCGTAAGAAGCAGGATGCCACTTCCCATTTTTCCGGCAGCTCCAAGCACAGAAACCTTTTCGAGTTTACTAATATAATCCATATTCAAAACTGTTTATTTGTTAATATGTAAATTTTTAAATTCGTTAAATTGTTAAATGGTCAATTCGTTATTTTATTGAATGGTTATTTCGATTGTTCATAG
The DNA here is from genome assembly GCA_034721995.1 of Bacteroidota bacterium. Lineage (GTDB taxonomy): Bacteria > Bacteroidota > Bacteroidia > Bacteroidales > M50B96 > JAIOYV01. The sequence continues at coordinate 2,573 of JAYENH010000689.1, read as the reverse complement.
TCAAATCCACTCTTCGATTGCCTGACTAATTCCCATCAATTAATAAATTAACCAACTCCATTAACTCTCTACCACTCCGGTTTGCGTTTTTCCATAAATGCTTTCATGCCAACCGTACCTTCGTTGCCAAATAGGGAGCCAAAATTCTCCGCTTCTAAATTGCAACCGGCATCGAAACCGGAAAGCAAACCCTGACGTGTTACCATTTTTACTTTTTTAATTGCCAGAGGGCCTTTGCTTGCAATAGTTTTCGCAATTTTTGTTACCGTTTCCATTAGCTCTTCAGGCTCAACCACTTTTTGAACCAGACCAATGCGCAAGGCAGTTGCTGCGTCAATCATATCGGCAGTTAGCAAAAGGTAAAGGGCATCGGCCAATCCTACAAGGCGGGGAAGGCGCTGTGTGCCTGCATAACCCGGTGTTAAGCCAAGGCTTACTTCCGGTTGCCCGAATTTTGCTTTTGTGCTTGCAATCCTGAAATCGCAGGCCATTGCAAGTTCAAGACCTCCGCCCAGGGCAAAACCATTGATTGCAGCAATTACAGGGATTTCCAACTTTTCGAGGCTTGCAAAAGTGTTTTGCCCAAGCACCGAAAACTCAGTTCCTTCTTGTGAGTTTTTATCCACCATTTCGGCAATATCGGCACCGGCCACAAAGGCTTTTCCGTCTCCGGTTATTACCATTGCCCGCAAGTTTTCTTTGTTGGCGTGGTTCGCAACTACTTCGTCCATCTCGTGGAAAAAGCGTGTATTCAGCGCATTCATAGCTTTTGGACGGCTGATGGTAACAAACAGGACATTGTCTTTTTCTTCAAGTATCAGGTTTTCAAATTTCATAAGGCATTGATTTTTTATATTAAATTTTCAGATGTAAAAGTAGGAAATTTTATAGAACAATAACAAACATATTCTTCGGAACTGAATCCCGGTTTGCTTCTTTTTTGAGGACTTTGCCTCACCGTGGTTTTTAACTTATTTAGATCTGAGTTTTTTTTTGATTTCAGAACGAGGATTCTCCCGCAGGTTTTGGCGGAGCAGGTTGATCCTTGATTTTTCGATATTCGTACAACTTAAACCTTAAGCTACTAAATGGGATAATATTAAAATGAAAAGGCGTGTTTTTGGGATAATATTAAAATAAATAAGTCGGAATTTGGGATAATATTAAAATTATTTTGTGTAATTTTGGGATAAATTTAAAATAAACATGAAGGCCTTATGCGTAAACGCTTATTATACAGCACAGTAATAGACAACTTGAAAACAAAGCACATTCTGCTTATAATTGGAGCCAGGCAAACAGGCAAAACCACAGTTATGAACCAAGTGAGGAACGAGCTAAAAAAGAAAAAGAAAACAACTTTTTTTCTTACAATGGAAGACAAAAAAATGCGCAAGTTGCTCGATCAACACCCCGACAATCTTTTTCAGATCATCCCACCGATAAACAAAAAAGCGACTAATTTCATTTTTATTGATGAAATTCAATATCTCGAAGACCCTACAAATTTCCTGAAGTATCATTCTGATTTGAACAAGCATAACCTAAAATTCATTGTCAGTGGTTCGTCGAGTTTTTACATCGATGAAAAATTCAGCGATTCGATGGCAGGCAGGAAACGCCTATTTGAATTGAACAGTTTGTCGTTCGAGGAATTCCTACAGTTTAAAGACAGGGAGGAATTTGTCAACTACCTCAACATAGGCAAATTGCCCATTCTTTACGAAAAGGAGCTTCAAACACTAATGTCGGAGTATGTGATTTATGGCGGCTACCCGGAGGTTGTAACAAGCCAAAATATCGACGATAAAAAAGCTACCCTTAAAGAACTGGCAAACTCATACATAAAAAAAGATGCCCTCGAAGCTAATCTGAAAAATACCGAAACCTATTTTCATCTCATGCGGATCCTGGCCTTTCAAACTGGTAGCCTGACTAATGCCAGCGAAATAGGGAGGGATCTAAAAATCTCCACGCCCACCATCGAAAAGTACCTGAATGTAATGCGCAAGGTTTTTCATATTTCAACGATCCAACCTTTTTCGGGAAATTTTAGCAAAGAAATTCGGAAAATGCCCAAAACTTATTTCAACGACCTGGGGTTACGGAATTATTTTGTCCGTGATTTTTCACCTTTGCCACTTAGAAATGACATTGGAGCCTTGTTCGAGAATTTTATTTTTCGCAGGTTCTTAGACAATTACGATATATTGGACATCCAGTTCTGGCGGACCCAAAAAATGCAAGAGGTTGATTTTGTCATTCAGCAGAAAAAAGCTTTCGAGGTAAAATTCTCAGAAAAAAACATCAAACCAAAAAAGTACGAATATTTTCAATCGAAATACCCAAACATCAACCTTGAGTTTTTAACGTTTGAGAATGTGTTGAGTTCTGCAAATATGTATCCTGAGAAGTAAGGGCAAAAAGGCAAAACCCTCCTTCGCTAAAGCTATGGAGGACAAAGGAGAGAGACGCAGAGGATCGACAAACTCCTAACATCGAACTCTGGGCTCTCAGCCTCCAAAATGGGATAATACTAAAATGAAAAGGCGTGTTTTTGGGATAATATTAAA
>JAYENH010000688.1:0-2142 GCA_034721995.1 Bacteroidota bacterium | reverse complement strand
AGAGCCACACGATTAATTTATCGTTCGAATCGGAAGCAATGCTGGGGTGTATGGAGGTAACAAAATGCATCAAGTACCAGTATTTGCGATTGTGTAAGCCGTAACGAATAGTGAACCCTTATTAGCCTCGTTACGAATAATGATAGTGGTCAACCTGTCGTCCGTGGCGAAACCTGAAAATATAGTGGAAGTAACGGTAATATGCACACTATATACTATTCGGGGTGCAAAGGGATGGCGTGCACAAGAAGAATTCCTATGAACACGGGAGCTCCTTACATCTAGGGGATTGGCAATCCCACCTACCACGGATGGAATATAGGTTATGTAAGGAAGTCGGAGATGCCCATAGTAGTGATGATAGATAAGACAACAGAACTTATCAGGAGCGAAGGGGCATTACTGTATCAATTGTTTTCAAAGAAAGGAGGATTTTCAGATTGATGAAAAAGAGTAATCTACAAAAGAAACGTAAGAAGTCAGAAATGACTGATGATGAACGTGTCCGAGACTTTCAGAGGAAACTATATCGAAAAGCCAAAATAGAAAAGGATTTTCGGTTCTATGTTTTATACGACAAAGTCTGCTTAATGCATGTTCTCAGGGAAGCATACAGGAGAGTTAGGATTAATAAAGGCTCTGCTGGTGTAGATGGAATCAGTTTTAAGAAAATTGAAAGGAATGGTTTAAAATCATTTCTGGAGAATATTCAAAAAGAGTTACAGGAAAAGAATTATAAACCTTCACCTGTGCTACGTGTAATGATTCCAAAAGCAAATGGAAAAATGCGCCCTTTGGGAATACCAACTATCAAAGATCGGGTAGTGCAGATGGCGTGTAAAATGGTAATAGAACCGATATTCGAAGCAGACTTTCAAGATTGTTCGTACGGATTTAGACCAAAGAGATCGGCAAATGATGCTATTAAGGAAATTAAACAACACCTTAATGCAGGAAGAACACAGGTATACGACGCAGATTTAAGTAGCTATTTCGACACAATACCTCATGAAAAGCTAATGATTCTAATTGGAAAGCGAATAAGTGATAAAAATGTATTACACTTAATTAAAATGTGGCTGAAATCACCAGTAATGGAAGATAAGAAAATAATAGGTGGAAAAAAGAACAAGAAAGGGACGCCACAAGGTGGCGTGATATCACCTTTATTAGCGAATATTTACCTGAACCTAGTTGACAAAATTGTAATGAAAATGGCAAGTCTACCAGAGAATGTACGAATAATTAGATACGCTGATGATTTTGTAATATTGGGAAATAGTATCAGTCCAAGAGTAATAGAAAAACTGAAATCGGTTTTAAAAAGAATGGACTTACAAGTCAACACAGATAAAACCAAGATTATAAATTCAAAAGAAACTCCATTCGATTTTCTTGGTTTTACATTTCAGTACAGGTGGAGCAAATTTGAGCGGAATAAGAAATACTATCATGTACAGGCATGTAAGAAATCTCGAAGTAAGATAAAGGCGAATATCAAAGAATATCTTAAACACAACGGACATAGGAATAAAATTATCATTATCAAAAACTTAAATGCAAAAGTAAAAGGCTGGTTGAACTATTTTAATATATCGAGAGTCAGCCAAACATGGAGGATATCATTTCATTTAATGAAATATCTGAAAGAAAGTCTGTACCGTTTTCACAAACGGAAGAGTCAAAGATACAATGCGAGTTATTGCCGTAACTCATATCACATTTGGGTAAAAAAATATGGATTAGTAGACCCAATAGAGTATTGTAATCGGCCTCTATTGAAAGCTTGAGAAGAAAGATACAGGAAAGCCGTATGCGGGAAAACCGCACGTACGGTTTGACGAGGGGTTGTAGCTGAAATCAGTATATAGAAGGCAGTGAAAATATCACAAATAAGGTCTGGTGATGTTAAGAAAAGAGTCCTGATTATCAAAGGTCGTACTGCCAATGATAATGTTAAGAAAAAATGGTACAGCTGATTGGAAATGTATTGTATTAAGCTACAATCTACTCTACAGACCAGTGAGACACGATGTCGAACGTCTGCCTGTAAAAACACGGACGTTTTTACAGGTGGCGAGTTGCCGACGAGCCAGTCTTGTCTCAAATCCCCCCTGTCTTATTGGTTGTCCTGACAGGCAC
>JAYENH010000687.1:0-2145 GCA_034721995.1 Bacteroidota bacterium | reverse complement strand
AAAACTTAATCTTGGATATTCAGATTTCAAAGGCATGATGATAAACAATAACTATTTTGTTGATAAATCATTATTAATTGAAGATGTAATAAAAGTACAAAAAGCTGTTTTGTTATTCCCTCGCCCCCGTCGTTTTGGAAAAACATTGAATTTGTCGATGCTTAAATATTTCTTTGATAAAAACGAATCAGAAAACGAAAAACTTTTCGCAAATCTCAAAATTTGGAAAACCGGAAATGACATAATAAAGCATTGTGGAAAATATCCTGTAATATTTTTGACTTTTAAAGATGCAAAAGCAAATACATGGAACGATACTTTAAAGTTTATTAAGATAGAAATTGCAAAAGCCTACGACGAACATTACTATTTGTTTGAAAGTGATATTTTACGTAAGCACGAAAAAGATGCTTTTACAGAAATCGTTACAGGAAAAGGAGACGACGTTGATTTTGCAGTAAGTTTAAAACGGCTGAGTAAATATTTGCATAAATATCACAATAAAAAAGTTGTAATCCTTATTGATGAATACGATTCGCCAATTCAGGCAGGATATAAAAAGTTTTATGACGATATAATCCCTTTTATGCAAAACTTGTTAAGTGGGGCTTTTAAAGACAATTCGAATATTTACAAAGGTGTAATAACAGGAATACTGCGGGTATCAAAAGAAAACATATTTTCGGGTTTAAACAATGTCAGCGTTTATACTATATTGGACAATCGTTTTTCTGATAAATTTGGCTTTACCGAGCCGGAAACAAAACAAGTTATCAATGATTTTAAAATAAAAACAGAATACAGTCAAATAAAAAAATGGTACGACGGATACCAATTCGGAAAAACAAAAAATATCTATAATCCCTGGTCTATTTTAAATTATGTGTCGGAAAGTGAAGGAGGGTTTAAAGCATTTTGGACACATTCGAGTTCCAATAGTTTAATAAAAGAAAGGATATTTGAACGAGATTATGATTACATAAAAAATAATTTTGAAAAATTGTTACAAGGCAAATATATAATAAAAAATATAGAGGAAGAAATAATCTTTCCAGATCTTGAAAAAAAGACAAAAGAACTTTTATGGTCATTATTGCTTTTTACCGGATATTTAACAGCCGAACCTGTTCCGGAACAAGCAAAAACACACGTAAAACTCAACCATTATAATTTAAGTATCCCTAATTTTGAAGTTAAAAAACTTTTCAGGGAAATAATAACCGAATGGCTAACCGAAAATTTACAAATATCCTCTACATTATTATTCAACGCAGCAAATAATCTTGTAAACAATAATTTAAAAGAATTCGAAAAAGAGTTACAATCAATTATGGGGGACACGTTCAGCTATTTCGACACTGCAAAAACAAAGGGACAACCTGACCAAAACGAAATAACAAAAAGTGTACAACTGCCCGAAAACGTCTTTCATTCGTATATGCTTGGATTACTTGCAATACTTGGCGAAAATTATATAATCAGGTCGAACAGAGAAAGTGGAGAAGGACGATATGATATATTGGTGCGACCTTTCGACATTACAAAAAACGGAATTATAATAGAAATAAAATCTATTGAAAAACGACAAAAAAATGAAGAGGCACAAGATTTTCACATGAGGATAAACAATGCAATAACAGAAGCTGAAAATCAAATTGAAACAAATGATTACGACAAAGAATTAATTGACAATAGAATAACAAACATTATTAAATTACCTATAGTTTTTGCCGGAAAGGTGCCTTTTATTTTTCTGCTGAACACAAAGTGACTATCTCAACGTTGATATTGATTATTAAATTTCTGTTCGGGTAGGAGAAGTTGTTATCATGACAATATTCCGAATTTTAACATAAGGAGAAATTATTAAAATAAAAAAATGAGCATATTAGTTAGCATAGAAAATTTATTGTCGGGTAAATATGTAGAAGGAACCCGAATGGAGTTTAAAGAGGGGTGGAATCCAAAAACCATTATGCGATCGGTATGTGCTTTTGCCAACGACTTTGAGAATGAAGGAAGTGGATATATTATAAGTGTTGCCGAAGAAAATGGCTCTGAAGTACCAAAGTTCGACACAAACGAACCCGAACGAAGCTCGTTTATTACTGAACTTTTTATACATCCTGCTTTTGTTAATGATGA
>JAYENH010000686.1:0-2151 GCA_034721995.1 Bacteroidota bacterium | reverse complement strand
GTCGGTTGTCCAACTTAAGGGGTTTATCGAAAGAGTTGTATTTGGTACAATAATGGAGCTGTCGATAAATTCGGCTTCGCTACTGTAACATATTACAACGCCCAAATCATCTTCTCTTTTTGCTTGTTTCAAATGTGCATGGCTTTCCACCTCAGCGGGCAATAATCGCCAACCAATGGCATAAGCAGCAATAAACCGGCCCTGGATCCCAGGGTCATCAAAAATATTTTTTATCAGTTCAACAAGCATTTCCCCACCCTGGCTAAAGCCCGCCAAAACAAAGGGTTTATTGCTGACCGACAAATAGTAATAAAAAGCATCTTCAACATCCTTGTAAGCCAATTCGAAGGCATTGTTAACATTGCTGTTTGTGCTTACACAGGCATAGCCCCTTATTGCATAACAATTTAAGCCTGCCTGGCGGTAATAAGGAGCGTAAAAATTTACATTGCCATTATCGTAAATCAATTTTTCCATGTTAATGGCCCCCGTGAAATTATACATTAATATTGAATCGTTGAGAGGCATTGAAAAAGTGCTATCGTTGCCACTAAAAACAGTAGGTGCAACAAAAAATACATCTACATCGTTCGCCGGGTTTTCTGGATAAAACGTCCAGTTCGAAAGGGAGGAATAGTTTACGGTATTTTTAATATTTACATCTTCTTTGCCGCATCCCCAAAAGGATACAGAAATAATTCCTATAAACATTAATATGTATATCGGGTCTGATATTTTTCTATTTTTCATTTTTTTTAAATAGCATTTCATTTTTTCAATTTTGGTAATCTTACTTGTCCAATTTATTTTTCAAGTTTTGTTCTTGAGGTTTTCTTATCAGTCACTTAAAAAAAACGAGTTTCCTTGCGGCCACTATTTAGAACGAACCGGTAAACAAAGTACGGTTTTTTATCGAGCGGCCTAAAGTCAGTTCGTCAGTATATTCCAGTTCGTCGCCAATCGACACCCCACGGGCAATCGTAGAAACTGTAATTTCATATTTCAATAATTTCCTATAAATATAAAAGTTGGTTGTGTCGCCTTCCATTGTTGTCGATAAGGCGAGAATTATTTCTTTCACCTTGCCCGAAGCAACTTTTTCTTCTAAGCTCGAGATAGTTAGATTTGCAGGGCCAACGCCATCCATAGGTGAAATTATTCCTCCTAAAACATGGTACTGTCCTTTATATTGATGAGTTCCTTCAATAGCCATAATGTCCTTTATGTTTTCTACTACACAAACAGTAGATGCATCGCGGAATGGGTCGGAGCAAATACTGCATATTTCGGAATCAGAAATATTATGACAGTTTTTGCAATGCTTAATTTCATTTCTCAGTTCGATAATTGTGTTTCCAAATTTTTCAACAGCTGCCTTTTCCTGTCTTAGCAAGTGCAATACAAGTCGGAGTGCAGTTTTTTTGCCTATACCGGGTAAAGCTGCAAATTCGTTTACAGCCTTTTCGAGCAATACCGAAGGATAGGAATTAATTTCCATATTAATTTTTTTTGTCCAAAAGTATAAAGGAAAAAGGAAAAAAGGATCGAAAGAGTAGTAAAAATTGATATTTTTGTGTGAGTTTAGGGTTCTCGTTTCTGGATGCTGGATACTGATTCTGTGATTCAATCTTAATAGTGTTTAATTTCAAATATCTAATTTCAAATATCAAATGACTAAAATAGTAGTACTTGGGGCAGGTCTTATAGGGCGGCCAATGGCAATTGATTTGGCAAAGCAGACTGAATATGAAGTTACACTTGTTGATTTCGATGAAAAAAAACTTGACAGGATTCATCCGGATTTAGGAATCAAAACAAAATCGGCAGATTTATCCAGACAAGATTCGGTACAGGAGGTAGTTGCTGGTTTCGATTATGTAATATCTGCTGTTCCGGGATTCATGGGCTTTGATACAGTAAAAGAAATTATTAAAGCCGGTAAAGATGTAGTGGATATTGCTTTTTTTCCTGAAAAACCCTACGAGTTGGATACCCTTGCCAAAGAGCACAATGTGCGCTGTATTGTCGATTGCGGTGTAGCTCCCGGCATGAGCCATGTGCTTACCGGATACTTAGAACATTATTTTGATGAATTAGAAAATGCAGTGATTTATGTTGGTGGCCTGCCAAAAACACGCGAATGGCCTTATG
>JAYENH010000685.1:0-2156 GCA_034721995.1 Bacteroidota bacterium | reverse complement strand
TTAAAAAGCAATCCAAAGCTTGAACAAAACACTAACAACTACTTTTAAAAAATAGTTGTATTTTTGTTCCATTAACTGGATACTTTTCGATTAATACTTCTGGTACCTTTTCGATTAATACATACAATTAGCATGATCTACATTAAATGCTCCAAGTTCAGGGCCTGTGGTAAATAAGTCGTTGTAATCGCTTGTAAAGTCTGCTGCACCTTCGCAGAAAATAGCATAACCATTACCCGGGTTCGAAAAAATATTATTAAGGATAGTAATACCGGTACATTGACCATCTAAATACATGTCCTTACTTTGTGGTTGGTTTCCATACAAATTCACACTATTATAAATTATCCGGAGGTCTTCACTGTCATAAGCAGAAATGCCTTCGGAAAATGAACCGGCTGATGAATAAATATCAACAAAATTGTTGGCTACCAGGCCATCGCCGGCTTTGCTCGATTGATACGCATAAGGAATATAAATCCCCTTGAGAGAACCTCCATACGTAGTAGCTTTAGTACCGGGAGAATATCCTCCAAAGAATTCATAAATTGAAATTTTGTTCCGGATTATCTGAAAATCATCCTGAATACTATTTGCTTCGATGCCGGCATAATAACCATCACCTATCGATGTTGTTATCGTATTATTCTTAATAACAGGAGCATCGAAGCGCATAACATATATACCTCTGTAACTTTGATTTGAGAAAGTATTTCCAACTATCTCGAGTCCTGTCTCCCCCCCTGGGAAAGGTACTCCAAATGCTATTCCCCAAGATCCGCCAGAGAATAAATTATCTTTGAATAGATTATTCTTATTAAAGGCATTTGAGAATACAAGACTATTTTGAAAAGAAGTACTCCAGGGATTTTGTGGACCCATAATCTGATTATTCCTGAAACGTAAGTCAACCGAATTTCCTAAAATCTGGATAACCCTTGAGAAAGTTCCTCCGGTAGAACCAATGTTCATCTTTTTAAATCGAATAAAGGATGCACTATTAAAAAATATTGTATAATTAAAATCATTGCTTGTTGGTGAAAATGCTAAAATAACATCTGTGCTATCGCCACTGGCCGATTGAAATATCACTTCGTTTGTTGCCGAAGCATTTTCTACTTCGGTAAAAACAACCTGTTCGGTATACGTACCGCTTGCCACATCGAAAGTAACTGCTGCCGAAACACCACGCTGTAAAAGATCGGAAACAGCATTATTAAACGAAAGATAATTGCTTGTACCTGACCCAAGAGGATCAATAGTATAAAGCCCTGCCATTGGTGTAATTATTTCTCGCGATCCTGCCGGGTTTGCACTATCAGGAACATGCGATATACCACCAACAATAAACGAATCGCACAATGCGTCGAGGAAATTGCCAATAGTGGCGGCCATAGAAACATCATAAACAAGCCAGAAATAATTTTCTCCATCCGATAAAGATTGGGAACCCGATATGTTGAACGGGCTTGTTGGGTAAACATCGTTGCCAAATTGATCCTGGTCATCAAATTCATTGCTGTCGCCGGTAAAGTATATGCGGGCAGCATCAATATCACTGCTACTTGTTGTACCTGTTGTATTAAAGTAAAAGTCGGTTACCGCCAAAGGATTTGTCGACGAGTTTACTTTTATTAATATCCTGAGAATTTCTTCGTCGGTGCGGCCAGGCACTGTGTAATCAAGGTTTGGATGATCTGCTGCACTGCTGTCATAGGTCATGTTGGGGGGTTGAAAAATAGAAATGTCATCAAAGGCAAAACCATCGCTATTATTGTATGTTTGATTAGAACCAAACACAATACGGAATTTTACATAAGGTTCGCCTGCAAGAAAAGTCATTGGATGCTCAGCATGTTGCCATTGGTATCCTGCACTTGTCCAGCCTTCAATACTGCCTGAATACCCTAATCCCATAATGAAATTATGGTTGTACCAGTTATCCGGATCAATTGGGTGATTGTAATTACCAATATGGATCCATGTATTCCCGTCTAAGGTGTATTGAAGAGCAGCCCCATCACTCCAATCCCAGAATTGGGCAAAATAATTCAGTTCGAAATGCGGATTAACTAAACCGCTAAAATCGAAGCAGGGACTTTCGACCCACGATTCTTCATCATTATTATAATAATTTGAAGAATCGGTTATCCAGC
>JAYENH010000684.1:0-2158 GCA_034721995.1 Bacteroidota bacterium | reverse complement strand
CTCGACAGTAAATACTTTAGGGGCACCTTCGATTGTTTTCGAACTTATCAATGGATAATTTGGGGCATCGTAAGGATCGAATAATCTAAGCTCACCTGCAATATCAAGTCCCCAGGTTGGATTATAGGTACTCGAAACTATTCTCTTTCCCAGTGCTGTTTCGGCAAGCTGAATGCCAATACCTGCCCCAATGCTTTGTCCGACTAATTCCGGTTCTCCTCCTTCTAACCAGGGTTTCAGGTTATAAACTTCGTGATTACTGAGCCACACAAGTGTATCATCAATAAAATCGAAACTTGCAACAAATTGAGTAAATATATTCAGCAATTCCTGATCTTTTATATACCCCGAAGAATAATACAGGTCGCTGAGTTTATATGCGGCAAGGCCGTATCCTTCCATTGCCACCCAAAGGGTATCGCCACGCAAACGGGAGTAATTTCCCCAGCCCCCCGTCAAATAAACTTCTGTAGTATCCCAGGGAATAGGGTTGTTGAGGTTGCGCCAAACAAAACCAATCCACTCCGACGAAATGGCCAGATAATCGGTTCCATCGGCAAGCGAAACATCGAAATGCCAAAGGCCGGGCCTGATATGGTCAATCACTGTTAAACTATTATTTGGCAAGCCCGTGGCATCGAGTACCGGAACATCGGTTTCGAGATTGTACAATGCGGCAGTTGTTGCAAGATAAAGTGTATCGTTGCGCGAATCCATATTAATAATATTGGCTGATGCAACTCCGGGAATAAAGCCATCAATTGTATATCTGTCGATTGAATCGAGCGAGTTACCGGTAAATTGAAAAGCCCAGAATTCGCCTCTCATAGCCAAATTGCTATTGCCACCACACAGATAAATTATGTTGTCGCTGAGGTCGGCAAATTGCAAATCTTCTAAATGAGAAATAAGATTATGGGTATATGTACCCAGGGCAGAACTTACATCGGCAACATCGAACACCTCAACTTTCCCGGCTAAAAATATCCGGCTGCCCACAGCAATCAAATTGTTCCTGCGCTCAACACACATTACATTTCCACTGCCGAATTCCCTTATCTTATGAAAACCTGTTGAAGGAGAAAATGTAAGCTCAATGGCCTTGCGGGCATTAGCAAAATATAAAGTGTCGTTATACATGTCGATATCGAATGCCGCCGAATCTCCACCTGTTGGGTAATGCCCAAGTATCGGCATTTCGGGCTGGGTAATATCAAGTGCCCAGAAACCATCGTGATTGGCCGCAACATAAAGTATATTGCCATCTACATAAGTTTCGTTTATAAGGCTAAAAAATGCGCGATGGCCAATCAGTACCAGGCTGTCTTCCAATGTTGCATCGTACATCCAAACACTTCCACCACAGCCCACGAAAAGTTTTTGCGAATTGTTATCATAATTTACATGAAAACCAGACCCGCCGGGTGTTTGCCCGATTTTATCGAGAGTAATTTGTCCGGTGGTTAAGAAAGTTGTCAGCAGAAAAATAATTGTAAGAATTCTTTTCATCTTTATAGGGTTTTATCATAAATGGAACAATAAGAATTTAATTTTATAAAGGTATGGAATGTTGTGGATTAGAGCAAATAAATGTACTTTGATTTGCCTGCTGTAAAAATTTAGAACACAGATGACACTGATTAAACGGATTATCACAGATGAAAATTCGTGTCAATCAGTCAAATCTGTGTTATCCGTGTTCCATAGAATTATCAAGTAAAAAAGAATAGAACACAGATGACACTGATTAAGCGGATTATCACAGATAAAAATCCATGGCAATCAGTCAAATCAGTGTTATCCGTGTTCCATAGAATTATCAAGTAAAAAAGAATAGAACACAGATGACACTGATTAAACGGATTATCACAAATGAAAATTCGTGCCAATCAGTCAAATCCGTGTTATCCGTGTTCCATAAAATTATCAAGTAAAAAAGAATAGAACACAGATGCCACAGATTAAACGGATTAACACAGATAAAAATTCGTGCCAATAAGTCGAATCAGTGTTATCCGTGTTCGGTATAAATATTTTGGCATTTTTCATATAGCCACAAAAGGAGTTGACACTTTTTTCTCAGTGTAACTCTGTATTATTTCTCTGTGCAACTCTGTGGTTAAACTTCACATAACTATTAACCACAGAGTTGCACAGA
>JAYENH010000683.1:0-9547 GCA_034721995.1 Bacteroidota bacterium | reverse complement strand
AGCTTTTTCCATGTAGTGCATATATTTCAAAAGGGTACGCTGATCAGTAATCCCGATTTTTTTTCCTGTTTCGGTTAAATTTGGGGTGTAAGGCGCAGACGTACTAACTACCGCCAATAGCTTTTTCATCTTTTGTATACTTTGGTATTGTATGTCGATAACAGATGGAATATCTGAATCTAATATTACATTTATCACATTTTTTAGGCGATCGTAGTATTTTTCCTTATCCTGATTATAAAATGGGAAATATCCGAATTTGAGGTAATCCTGAAAATGAGGTATTATGTGTATTTTCGAAATAATTTGTTTGGATAAAGGCAAATGCCGGTTTAAAACATCATCTAAACTTAGTTCTTTAAATTCGAGTATCTTATTTAATTCCAGGTATTCCCTAAAAGACAAACCTTGCAAAAAATAAGGGCTAACGCGCCTGCTCAAATCTCCAACCCCTTTCATCAGTTGTATTATTGAAGAACCTGAATAAACAATCCTTAATTTGGGATATCGATCATAAATAGCTTTTATCTCTCCCGACCAATCGCTATGTTCGTGTTTAGGCAAATATTTATGAACTTCATCAATAAAAACATGACACCCTCCATATTTCACAAATTTGTCGACAATATCAACAATGCTATTGGTATAAAAATAAGGATCGTCAGCCGAAAAATAGAGTACAGAAGTATCGTTGCTATTATAGTTCGATTTAATATATTGTAAAATAAGAGTTGTTTTCCCAACTCCGCGTGCCCCTTCAATTTCAATTAGGCGCGAATCCCAATTTATTTTGTGGTATAACGATCTTTTAAATTCAAGTGAGGTATCTTCTACAAGCCTGTTTTGTATTTCAAATAAGATTTCCATAATTGATTTCTTTTAGAAACAGTTTGTAAAGATAATGCATTCTGTAATAGATTACAATATTATTCTATATAATATGTTGTCTATTACAGAATCTCTGAAATAAATATGTAATCCATTACATGATTTGTAGCAAATATTCAAATTTGTTCTGCTGTGGCTTCTGTTTTTTCTATTTTAATACAGTACTTTTCGGTATTAGAAAGCTATCGTAAATCATCAACCACCGCCAGGATTGGATACAACACCGACTCCCCGAATTTATAACTCCGTTCTGGCGACCAGCCTGTTGTTGGATCAGGCAAATTTTTATTGTCTTTAAAAGGCATTTCAATAGTAATTGAAAGACAATTGTACCTGTGTCCGATTTGTTTCGAGCAGATATTCAGATTTCCTTTTTTAGGTTTATCTTTTGGGTATGTATGTTCATCCTGAAAATCTGGCGATATTTTCAACCATTCGTTTTTAAATTCAGAAAGTAAATTCGACAGTCTTTTATCGAAACCGGGAATTCCTTCGATACTTGAAACGAAATTATAAGGCAGGCCCTCGTCGGCATGGATGTCTAACATTAAATCTACACCTGTTTCGTCCATTTCGTTTCTGATATGAAATACTTCGGGGCTTTTTTCAATATCGGGCTTTGCCCATTCCCTGTTTAGGTTTATACCGGAAGCAGTACAGCGAAGGTTGCCTAAAACAGCTCCATCGGGATTAACCAGCGGAACAACGTAAAATACAGCTTTTTCCAACAATACGCGACTTACCGGATCATCGTAATTGAGCAATCGTTCAATAAACCCTTCCATAAACCAAGATGCCTGGCTCTCGCCCGGATGTTGACGTGCAATTACCCAAATATTCTTTTTCCCAATGCCTGGTTCGCCTATTTCAAGTAAGTCTATGTCCTTGCCCAGGCCGGTTAACCCCAGGTTTTTAACAACACACAAATCCGACATTTGTGCCGAATGGATTAAATCAAGATGCTGCTCGTAGGTATAAGGGGCAAAATATGCGAAAAATACCGAATTGAAATCGGGTGTTAATTCAAAAGAAAGTACTTTGCCATCGTATTTTGTAGGAATCCTAAACCAGTACGACCTGTCGTACGATGCACAAACTTCATAACCTTCCCAACCCTCGGGATAAGACGCTGCATGGGCATTTTCAATTGTCATCTTACAAGGGTAACCCCTGGCATCCTGCAAACGAAAATAGAACCATTGAAAATGGTCGGCGTTTGTATCTTTCCTGATATTCAACCTGATATTCTTATTGTCATCAGCCGAAATTACTTCGATATTTCCACTGTCGAAATTCTGTGATATTTTCATTGTCTAATATTTTTATTTGATTTTCTTAATTCGATATGTTTTATTGTTTTACACTCTTTTTTGTTATTTACAATCCCACAATTCTCGGTGTGCTCAAAAGTAATTGATTCGAGGTCGAGAAAAAAATATCTTCTCCAATCATCAGGTTTCATATATTTGTTTTCGGAATAAAACGAAAAACCAGAAGCATTTTTATTGATCTTGCATCAAATTCATCAAGCCTGTTTTCATTTTTAAGAAGTTTTACTGTTTCATTTTGTTCCTGATAATTTGGTTTTGCAATATAGTTGAAATTTGTCGTACGTCCATATTCATTTCAATCCTATAATACCTTGTAATGTCATGGTACATTCCGGATTTTAGGTGATAATAAATTTGTAGTACATACTGTGAGCTTTATTAGTGATATTGCCGTAATAACTTCCCCATTATATCAATATGAAATTTGGCATTTTTCATATAGCCACAAAAGGAGTTGATGCTTTTTTCTCTGTGTAGCTCTGTATTATTTCTCTGTGTAACTCTACTGGTTAAACTTCACATAGCTATTAACCACAGAGTTGCACAGAGTTTTACACAGTTTGTCCCGCTTTTTCGCGGGAGAGTTTCACAGAGGAGGGAAATTGACATTTCTAAAAAAAGTGTAAACTGAGAAATGAAAAATGCCGAAATTTGACATGCTCAATTTGGGGAAGTTGTTTTGTCGGTTTCACCTATATTATATTTTCAAACAAAATTCGTATATTTCGCCTATGATTATGGATTATGATCTACTTTGGGAACTGGCCGGCTATATTGCTTCATTGCTTTTTTTACCGGCTTTACTTAGAAGTACACGACCTTCGTATAAATGGTTTAGTTTGGCCGGAAGCCTGATATTTATTATATATGGCCTTGTAATAAAAGCTTATCCTGTTTGCCTGGCAAATGTTTTTGTAGCTTTAATTACATCTACTATTCTATATAAAAAATATTTTAGAAAGGAATTTTTTAAAGTACTCGAAACAAGAACCGACAATTATTATCTTAGTGAATTTCTCGAATATTATAAAAAAGATATTTTTCACTATTTCCCAAACTTCGAATTCAACCAGGAGAAATCGGTACACTGTTTTTTCATTCTCCGAAATATGAATTTCGCCGGTTTGTTTCTCACCAGTAAGTATAACGATAGTATTTTGTATTTGGAAATGGATTATGTAATTCCCGGATACAGGGATTTCCGTACGGGTATGTTTCTTTATCAGCAATATGTTGAAGTATTCAGGAAGCAGGGATATATCGGAATTATTTCGCCATGTTTTAACCGCAAGCACGAAAAGTATTTAAAGAAAATGGGGTTTGAGCTGAGTATGATTGATGAGAAACGACAGTTTGTAAAATCTTTTAAATAATCAGGCTACGCTGTCATTAAGTCGTCATTACGCTTCACTGTCATTAAGTTGTCATTACGCTTTGCTCTTGTCCTCCGAAGCTTTAGCGTAGGCGGGGTCATTAATTGTCATTTAGATGTTTTTTAAATGACGCGAAGCAAATCACGCCCTAAGGGCAAATGACGTGCGTAGCATTTATAACAGCGAAGCAAATGACCTTGTTGTTGCAAATAAAAAATCCGGGTTGAATTTTCAATCCGGATTTTTTAAAAATATATTATAGCCTAATTAATTCATAGTCATGTTAATAATAAAAATCATGAATAATCAAGGTTTAAACTATATTTTATTAAATCTAATTGTCGATTACGAGAATACTTCCCTTTTCTTTTTGTGGTTTTCCGTTTAGGTCGCGATAAATAATTATCCAGGGATATGCACCAATTTTTGCTATTTCGCCATTCTTAACACGGCCATCCCAACCATGGTGATAGTTGAAAGTTTCGTAGATTTTCTCGCCCCATCGATCATAAATAATCATGTGATAATGGTTTTCGTCTACACCATAAATGTGAGGTCTAAATGTCCTGTTCTCTTCAGTATTGCTATTTGGGTTAAATGCATTTGGAGTGTACAGGATTCCTGTTTCGTCGTAAACCCTTATTGGCATAGAAATAGTATCACGACATAGATCGCTGGTTTCAACAATCAGGTTTACAATAAAAATTCCCGTATCAGAATACGCATGCCATGTTTCTTCCAGATGGCCTTCTTTACCTACTCCATCGCCAAAAGACCAATAACTATTGATATATGGTATAGAGAGGTTCTCGAAATAAACATTAGGTTTAAGGATACTTACAAGTACGGGGTCTGCCCTGAAATCTGCATTTGGTTTTTCATAAACTGTAATCATATCAGGAAAGATAAACTTAAACTCGCATCCAAAAGCCGAAACAGTTCTCAGTATCACATCATACGTTCCAGGAGATTGATATATATGTGCAGGGTTTTGCTCAATGGAGTAATTGTGTTCGTTTGTCTCGCCAAAATTCCAGATATATGTTTGACCGGGTTCCGAATCTGAATCGAAAAAGTTGACCTCCAAAGGTTCACATCCTTCAACAATATCGGAATAAAAACTTGTACCCGGAATATCCATTACAACAATGGTTATTAGCATTGAATCAGTTGGTGAACCACAATCGTCGATTCCTTTAACTAAGTACGAAGTAGTAACTTCCGGCTTAACGATAAATGGAACTGTAATCTCTTCGCCTTCGATAAAACAAGTATACGGGCCACCGTTTCCTCCACTAATATTTGCAAATATTACTGTTGAATCTCCAAGGCAAATTGAATCGGCCTGAACCGTAGCAAGAGTTGAAACATGTGGGTGCAATGTAACAATTACCGATGTAATTTCGGATAAACAATTATTGCTGTCGACTGCCTGAACATAGTAAGTTGTTTCAACATTTGTGGGTGTAACTGTAATAGAATTTGCAGCTCCATAGTCTGTCCAGTTAAATATATAAGGAGAAACCCCACCAACGGCTTCGGCAGAAATAGTAACTGATTCGCCATCACAAATTGTAACATCGAGCGAAGTTTCGGCAACTAATAAATCGGGTTCTTCTATTAGCACTCCTGTCTCATATTGACATTCATGCGAATCGAGAATTGTAACAGTGTAATAACCGGCAACAAGGCTTTCCATATCCTGGAGTGTCTCACTTGCAATACTCCACTGGTATGAGTATGGCGGTGTTCCTCCAATTGGTGTTAAATCTGCTTGTCCATTGTTCTCTCCAAAACATTCTATATTGGAACCAATTATGCTCCCTTCTACTGGTGTAGCCGGTTCGTTTATTGTGTAAGAAATGGTATCGATACATACTAAATTGTACGAAACCGAAACAGAGTAAAACCCTGCCGGAACACCTGATAATGAATCTGCACTATATCCGGCACTCCATTGATAAGAATAAAAACCATCGCCACCACTTACAGTTAAATAAACTGAGCCTGTGCTTTCTCCAAAGCATGTTACATCATCGCCCGAAATTCCAAGTTCAAGACCAGGAGGGTTAATGATTGAATATGATGTTGTATCTGAATAACATGAGCCTTGCTGAACAAGTAAACTGATGTTGTAAGTTCCCGGATCTGTCCAAAAGATAACATAAGGCCCCTGGCCGGAACCACTTACAATATTTGCCCCGCTGAAATTCCAGTTATATGTCGCAAACTGGCTTGCGTTGCCCGTGTAGGTTATTGTAATTTCATCCTGATAACATAGCAGGTCGGTTTTTATAAAGCTGGATGTAATATCGAAAGGTGTAACTGTTATGGAATCGGCCGATAAACATTGATTGGCTATTACCTCTACCCAATAGATTGCCGTATCGGGCGGAGTAACCGACACTGACTGGCTCGTGGAACTGTTAAACCAAAAATATTCAGCCCCGGGGTTACCTGCATTCAGGGTAATTGTCGATCCTGTACATACACTGGTATCGTTTCCAAGTGGAATAATTGGATATGGAAATATCTCAACCTGCTGAACTGCGGTATCTCCCAAACCTCCCCGATAGGTTATGAGCATAACTTCGAAAATGCCTGTGTCGCTAAAAACATGATTAGGCTCCCATAGCCAGGAAATATTGCTTCCCGACATAGGATCGTCGAAATACCAGAATGCCGAATCAAGGTTAATAGTGTCGGTCATAAAGAATTCTGTTGTATCGCCTACACACTGATATATGTATTCATAGTCGGCAAGATTAAAGAACGAAGCAATAAAGGTTGGCAAACCCTCTCTAGATGTTTTTCCCAACAGATAGATTCCTGGTTCTACATAGTTACAACCTGTAACACCTGCCCCCAAGTTGTTAGGTGCATTTATTACTCCAAGATAACCCTGATTGCTACGGGCAAGATATATTTTTCCGTCGGGGGCTAATTGTAAAGCTCCTCCATAATTAGTGCTAAGTGTAGCAACCTGGGTTTGAGAAAACATAATTTGTCCGGGCAAACCGGAGGCAAGGTTCCATTGAAAAACAGGATTGCCCCATCGCCTGCTACCATATAATATTGTACCATCGGGCGAAAATTCAACGCCATAAGCATCCTGATAATTTGCATTCATACTTATAAAATTGGTAAGTACTCCTGTTGATGCATCAAAATGGAATAATTCGTATTTATCTAAACCCTCTATTCCTGCTGCAATATAAGTTCCATCAGGCGATGCTTGTAAATAACCTCGTGTAACTGCTGATGAACCGGAATAAAACGAACCTACATTTGAAGTTACAGGAACCGGGTTTAAACCCATTGGCGTTACAGTGTATGCATTAAACGAACCTGAGTTCCAGGGATGGGTTATTACCCATATATTATAATTGTTTGAGTGGTTTACCGCTGTAATTTTTTCTGATGAAGGGGTAAACAGCAAAGAGTTCTTGTTTCCCAGCACAACATTTCCATAGCCTCCGGCAGCAGCCATGTTGACCACCGAATAACGACATCCGTAGGTTCCAATATTGGCATCAACAGTAAAAATAAAATAAAACTGCGGGTTCATAGGCATTGGTACAATAACACCCGATTGGGTTGCAGATGGATCCCCATTAAGGGAGCCACCGGGCGAAGTCGCTACAGAATTCGACATTGTGGCATGAAGGGAATTATAAACTAATATCCCATCGGTGTAAAAAAGCAGGTTTCCGGCAGGATCACTAATACTTGCGCAACCCTCGTATGTAGACATAGCCCCATCGGTAAGGGCTACCGGTGGTCCAAAATTAAATGTCATTCCCGCATAATTGCCAAAATACCAATTGTTGCCTTCGCCACCTTGTCCATAAGATATTAATATGCCCAAGGATAAGCATATTGTTAAGAAGCTTTTTAATATGGTTTTCATATTGTATAATTCTTTGGTTTTATTATAACTATGTTGCAAGACGGTAAATGTTTTCAATAGTTGTTTGTTACATTCAAAAAATTTTCATCAAAGATAAAAAAATAAAAAAAAGGAGAAACAATAGTCCTCCTTTTTTTGTAATTATATGTTTTTTATTAACTTTTAGCCTTTGGCTATTGACAAGCTATTGTTGACTTCCGTCTTCCTATCTAACAACCGAGAATGGTTTTATTATCATTGCATCTTTGCTTGTTCGTATCTTTACAAAATATACTCCCTCAGCCAGATTATTTGTGCTTATTTCTACAGGATTTTCAACATTTTTTATTTGAGATATCAAACTTCCTATTGAGTTGTAAATCCTGATTTCATTTATTTGCAAATCGTTAAAAGAAATAAATAATTTGTTTTGAACAGGATTAGGATAAAGCAATACTTTTTCTTCTGCTTCGATTTTATCAATACCAATTTTATACATAACAATTACACTTCCTTCTCCTTCGCAGCCAAATTCGTTGGTTACAGTAACGCTATATGTGTTAGGGTATAGTGCAGTAGTTGTGCTTCCTGTCGAATCGTTCGACCAGATAAATGAAGTACCGTTTGCTTGTGGATCAAGTACTATTGGGTTTCCTCCCGGAAGATACAATGTATCTGTCCCGAAATCAACAACAGGAGCAGGGTTTACTACAATATCGATTTCATCGTTTAGGTTACCGCAATAGTGCGAAATTGTTAAAGCATACAAACCTGTTTGCAAGGCTTCGATGGTTTGTGTGGTTTCGCCTGTCGACCAGGTATATTCTGCTCCGGGATGTTGTGCATCTAAAACAAATAGGAAGTTTTCGCAAATAGTTGTGTCAATACCAAGATCTAAAATATCGTCGAATAAAGTTATGTTTAAAGTATCGCTGTTGGTTTCGCAAATATTGGTTACCATTACCCAAACCTGTCCCGGTTGGGTAATATCAATAGTTTGAGTTGGTGCACCGTTCGACCAGCTGTAAATAGATCCTGGATTTTGTGCATCGAGAGTAATCGTAGTTCCGGGGCACATTACGGTATCCGGGCCAAGATCGATATTTAATTCAATAATATCAATATGAATAAAATCGGAATAAGTTCCGCAGGCATTGGTTACATCAACTCCATAATCATCGGACTGGGTAATTTCGATTATTTGTGTAGTTTCGTTGTTCGACCAGTAATATTCCATATTAGGATAACCTGCATCTAATTCGAAGCCCGAACATACTGCTGTGTCGCTTCCTAAGTCAAAGTTTGTTAATGGAGTATCGCCATAAACAAAAATCTCATCGTAATTCGACCCACATTCGTTGGTTACGGTAACCGAATAGAGACCTCCATAGAAAACTGCAATCTGAGGAGTAACCTGTCCATCGGACCAGACATAAGTAGAATTGTCGACATAAGCGTCTATATTTTCGGGAGTTCCTTCACAAATAGTAAAATCAATGCCAAGGTCAACATCAGGAATATCAAGAGGAGATAAAATAATGTCATCAACAATCTGGCCGCAGGCATTGGTTACCGTAACGCTATAAGTTCCCGGATTATCAACATCAATCGTCTGGCTAAACATCCCTGTTGACCATGCATAATTTGATCCGTTATTACCTGCACTAAGTGTTATCAGGCTTCCGCTACACAGGTTTGCATCAGGACCAAGGGGATAAGTTAATGGATTATCAAAATGAACATAAATCGAATCAACATCGGTACACAGGCCATTTACAATAGTAACTGAATAAATACCTGAAGATGTAACGTTGATAGTTGGTTGGTTTGAGCCTGTGTTCCATGAATATGTGGAGGGGCCATAAGTTGTGTTCGAGTATGTTGCATCAAGAATATGAATATCGCCTACACATAATCCTTCAGTAACATCTACACCTAAGTTGGCTACCATGTTATTATATTCAACCTGAAGAATGTCGGTAACCTGTCCACAAATAGAATCGGCATAAACAGTACAAGTATAAATACCAGGTTTATCAATTAAATAAGTTGGTAGCGAATCGTAA
>JAYENH010000682.1:0-2160 GCA_034721995.1 Bacteroidota bacterium | reverse complement strand
GAAATACTCATAAAGTGGATTGGGGTGTCCTCAATCGGAGGGGGGTTGTAAAAGACTCCCCTTTTTTTATAATCTACTTTAAGCTCCATATCTTTACTATGGTATTCTATAATCTACTTTAAGCCTCCAAACACTATTATAAACTTTTTTATCTTTTTACTTGACTTGTATAATATTAATTTGTATATTGACACGTCGAATATTTACAAACAAATAAAAAGGTGAATTATGAAGGAGTTTTTAACGACGGCGGAGGCGGTGGAGAAGTACGGTATCTCACGGCAAAGATTTCATCAATTGCGCACGGGTACTATAAACAAGGGTGTTTATATAGCTCCTCGCTTAGTGAAAGACATTGACTGGCATTGGAAAGACGGGGAAATACTTTTTGATAAAAAACGATTAGAAATTTATTTTGAGGGGGTGAAATGCGAGGATTAAATGTAGAACTAATTGAGGATATGCTTGATGAATATTGCAATTTGTTACATTACGAAAAACAAGATTTATTAACTTCGAGGAATAGACCACGCCCACAGGTGCGGATGTCATTTGCTAAAGTTATAATGGATTCACAATATGTAACAGTAACTTATAGCGAGCTTGGAAGAATTTTAGGTGGCTTAACTTATTCAACTTTATCACAACAAATACGTGCAATAGAAGGGCAGCTAAAAGTAGGGAAATATCCTGAGCTTTTACAATACATCAGATTAGCAGAGCAAGCGGTAAGCACGGTATTGAAACAAAAAGACGTAGGGGCAGTATACTGGACAATGGAAGATAATATCGGATATGATTACGAACGGAGATAATACAGAATGTTATTAACACGGCAAACGGCTAAGGACTGTAAAGCTATAAACATCAGACACTTATTAAGTAACAATTAAAAAGGAGAATATCATGGAATTTGATTATTATTATTATAACCAAGCAGAATCAGAACTAAAAAAGAAAATTGAAATAATGAGCGGAGGGAAAGACTCTCATTATTATAAAAATTCATTAGTTTGCTTGAATGATATGAGAAAAGAAATAGTTGAATTTGAAGAAAAAGTAAATGATAAATTTGATGAATATGAAACGAAGGAAATTATTGATTTAAGAGCGAAAATACAAAGTTTAGAAGATGAAGCAGTATAATATGAAATAATTGTAATAAACGTATTATCCACAAAAAACGGCTTAAAATGGCATGGAAAACGTTGTAAGTACATGTCATAAAGACGGTTAGAAATTACACAAAAAACAAACGAAAGGAACTTACCATGAATGACAAAGAAATTCAAAAAGAATTATACGACGAAATTAAAGAAATATGCGACACTCTTGCTGAAAGAATCTCGACAATCGAACGGGAAAATATGCGACACTATAAGCAAAGTCAGAAGGATAAAGATGAATTTTGGTTCAGGAATATGGCAGCAACTGCAATGAATAGCATACTACTTGCCCCCGACACGTATGGAACTGAAACGCCTGAAAGTATCGCTAACCTTTCAGTTGGATATGCAATCGCAATGATGAAAGAAATTAAGAGCTATGAAACAAATAATAGGAGCTAAAAATGAACGAAAAACATAAAATCAAGATTAGAGATATTAATATTTGGCTTGACGATGAAGATGACAAAGCATTTGAAAACGTAGCGAATAAAGCCTATGAATTAATCGCATTGGAAGCAGAGTTGCAAGGCAGAGAATCGGACGTTAAAACAAAAGAAAACGAATTAAGGGCGTGGGAAGAAGATATTGAACGAAAAAAAAATAATTTAAACGGAACGGAGATAGGGCTTAAGAATAGAGAAGCCAAATTAACAAAATGGGAAGCAGAACTTCGGGAACGAGAGGAATATGTCGAAGAAGAAGAAGAACGATTCCGCCATTTATATAATCGGGCAGAAAGATAAATAACAAAGAGTCGAAATATGCCACAAATTGAATTAATTCACGGGGATTGTCTCGAGAAGATGAAGGGTATTGCAAGCGGCTCAGTGGATTTAATACTAACTGACCCACCGTATGGAACTACTGCTTGCAAGTGGGATTCTGTTATCCCCTTTGAACCGATGTGGGAGCAGTTAAAGCGGATTATTAAACCTAACGGAGCTATTGTTATGACGGCAACGCAACCATTTACATCCGTGTTGGCAACAAG
>JAYENH010000681.1:0-2162 GCA_034721995.1 Bacteroidota bacterium | reverse complement strand
CATAGGGTGGTAGCCCTATGAATGTAAAAGTGGGTGTCATCATTAGCATAGGGTGGTAGCCCTATGAATGTAAAAGTGGGTGTCATCATTAGCATAGGGTGGTAGCCCTATGAATGTAAAAGTGGGTGTCATC
The DNA here is from genome assembly GCA_034721995.1 of Bacteroidota bacterium. Classification (GTDB taxonomy): domain Bacteria; phylum Bacteroidota; class Bacteroidia; order Bacteroidales; family M50B96; genus JAIOYV01. Next base: position 2,029 of record JAYENH010000681.1, on the reverse strand, counting down.
ATTAGCATAGGGTGGTAGCCCTATGAATGTAAAAAATGATTATTATTAGATAATTAAAATAGATATTTTTGAACACAATAAAACAATTAGCAGGACAAACATTAATTTACGGTTTGGGAACAATTGCCCCTAAGGTCTTAAATTTTTTGTTGTTGACCCCATTTTATACCTACATTTTCGGATTAAGCGAATATGGTATTGTTACCGAGTTGTATTCGTATGTTGCCTTGTTGATGGTAGTTCTTACCTTTGGTATGGAAACAACATTTTTCAGGTTTGCTTCAACAGAAAAAGACAAAGAAAAAGTTTATAGCACCGGTGCACTTTCGTTGATTACCACATCGGCATTATTTCTGGTCGGGGTTTGTTTTTTCCTGCCCGAAATAGCATCGACAATAAAATACCAGGAGCATCCCGAATATATTTTATGGCTAACGATAATACTTTCGCTCGATGCAATTGTTTCGATTCCCTTTGCACGATTACGTCAGGAGAACAGGGCCATGCGTTTTTCCCTGATAAAAATTGCAAATATTTCGGTCAACATTATATTCAACCTCTTATTTTTTGTTTATCTCCCACATTTGAAAGATACAGGAAGCGATTCGGCTTTATTAAATTTTTATAACGAAGATATTGGCGTTGGATATGCTTTTATTGCAAACCTAATAGCAACAAGTTTTACATGTCTGTTATTAATTCCTGAGATATTAAAAATTAAGTTTTCTTTCGATTTTGTATTGTATGGGCGCATGATTTCTTATGCCTATCCTTTGGTAATAATAGGAATAGCAGGAATGATAAACGAAGTGTCGGACAAAATTATGCTGAAATTTTTGGTTTCTGTGCCCGAGGGCATTGCTGATAAAGGCGATTATGTACAGGCAATTATTGGGGAATATGGGGCAAACACAAAAATTGCCGTGCTAATGACACTTTTTATACAGATGTTTAAGTTTGCCGCCGAACCATTCTTCTTTTCCCAGGCAAAGGAAAAAAACGCAAATCAAACTTATGCTGATGTAATGAAATATTTTGTGGTATTTGGTTTGTTGATTTTTCTTGGAGTGATGCTTTATCTTGATATTTTCAAATATTTTATCAATGAAAAATTCCACGGAGGCTTATTTGTTGTGCCAATAATTTTAGCCGGAAATTTGTTTCTCGGGATATTTTACAATTTATCGGTGTGGTACAAATTAAAAAACATCACAAAATATGGAGCCATAATAGCCTTGATTGGTGCGAGCCTTACAATTCTGATAAATGTGATTTTTGTACCCATATTTGGATATATTGCATCGGCATGGGGGCATTTTGCCTGTTACCTTTCAATGATGGTTATTTCATTTTATTGGGGTAGGCATTATTTAAAAATAGACTACGAAATTGCCACAATTAGCAAATTTGGACTTGTAGCCGTAGTTGTGTTTGTAATCAGTTTGTTTAATACCTTTGATGCCTTGTTTTTGAGGCTGGCAATTAATACTTTTTTGTTTGTAATTTTTGTCGGAAGCGTATATATTATTGATAAAAGGAAGATACTTGAAATTATAAAAAAATGATTGTAAAAATTAAAAGCGAATCGAAACACGATATTCCTGCATATAGTACAAAACATGCTGCCGGTATGGATTTGCGAGCTAATATAAACGAAAGTATTGAGCTTAAACCATTAGAAAGAAAGCTAATACCAACTGGTTTGTATATCGAATTACCTGTTGGTTACGAAGCGCAGATAAGGCCACGTAGCGGACTTGCTCTAAAAAAAGGTATTACGGTTTTAAATACCCCGGGTACCATCGATGCTGATTACCGTGGAGAAATTGGTGTAATTTTAATAAACCTTAGCCAGGAAAAAGTAGTGATTGAAGATGGCGAAAGGATTTGCCAGATGATTGTGTCGAAACACGAAACCATTGAATGGGAGCTTGTAAGCGAAGTAAATAAAACTAAGCGTGGTTCGGGAGGTTTTGGGCACACGGGAACAAAGTAAAGAGACGAGGGAGAGAGGGAGCGAGGGAGAGAG
>JAYENH010000680.1:0-2165 GCA_034721995.1 Bacteroidota bacterium | reverse complement strand
GTTATTCATGCCCTAAGTGTTGATGTAACAGCATCGGAAACAACTATATGTACGGGGTCTGCCACGCAGTTGTTTTCTAATGTCGGTTACGGGTATGGAAATTATTCCTACCAATGGACATCGGTACCGGCAGGCTATAGTTCTGGCCTTCCAAATCCTATTGTTACACCAACTGTAAATACAAGGTATTTCCTTATTGTTTCAGATGGAACAAATATTGCCGAGGATTCTATCGACATCGAAATTTTTGCCAATCCGCCACCATCTGCTGTTTTGGGTTTACTCCCGGCCGATGCTGAAATAAACCTTACAAAACCTTTTACTTTTTCGTGGTTGCCATCGCTTTTTGCTACCGAATATGATATTTACTTGTGGAAAAGCAGCGATCCTGTACCAGTATTACCTTGGCGTAGTACAAGTCAAATTACTTATACTTATAATTATGATCTTGACTTCGGCACAAATTATAGCTGGAAGGTAGTTGCAAAAAATGTATGCTTCGAAACCTCAAGTACTGTACAAACATTTACCACCCGCTTTTTGCCCGACCTGATAGTAAATGATGTTCAAGTACCTACTTCTGCATATTCAGGTCAGAATTTCACTGTTTCCTGGGAGATAAAAAATCAGGGGTCGGGTAGCACAATGTCGCAACAGTGGTACGATAGGGCTTATCTTTCCACTGATACCACACTTGAAATTAATGTTGATCTCAATTTGGGCTATGTGTCGAATTTAAGTTTTTTAGATGTAAACCAAAGTTATATTCAAAGCGAAAGTTTTACTCTGCCGGATGGGATTTCGGGCAATTACTATATTTTTATTGTAACCGATTATTCCAGCCATTTACTCGAGGAAGATGAAGGTAACAATACAGGGCGCAACACAAGCCCCTTATTGGTAACATTAACACCGCCACCCGATTTACAGGTAAGTTCCATTATAACTCCAAATAATACATTTTCGGGTCTGCCAATTAATGTAACATGGACAGTGAAGAATTTTGGATCCGGGGCAACCACAACATCATACTGGCATGACATGGTGTATCTTACTACTGATGAGGTTTTTGATGCCGGCAATGCCAGTATGCTGGGTTCATTTTACCACTCTGGGGCATTACAAACGGATAGCACTTATACAACAACCGAATCATTTACAATTCCGGCCAATGTTTTCGGGACATATTATGTGTTTATATATACCGATTTTTACAATCAGGTTTACGAACATGCCACCGAAAACAACAATATAAGCGGTAGCGATTCTATAACAGTATTTCTTACGCCTCCTCCCGATTTACAGGTTACAAGTTTATCACATGTTGCATCAGCTTCCAATAAAGAAAGCGTTGCTCTTACTTGGACAGTCCAAAATCTTGGAGGATCGGCAACTACCGATTACTTCCATGATAAAATATGGCTTGCAGACAATCCGAACGACGATTTATCTAATGCTACTTATCTTGGTGTTATTTATCATCCTTCCGGAATGAACCCGGGAGAGATTCATACCGAAACACATAGTTACACTATTCCTTCAGTTACGGGGCCTCACTATTTTTATGTAGTAGCCGACTACCAAAACTATGTTTTCGAGCATTTAAACGAAGATAATAATACAACACATAGTTCAACCCCGATTCAGGTTAATAACCCTGATTTAATAGTTACAAAGGTTTTAGTGCCTGCTTCCGATGCCACCGGCCAACCTGTTCCTATTAGCTGGACGGTGAAAAACGATGGTGTCGGCGATGTAATTTATTCCAGCTCGTGGCAAGACAGGCTTTATATATCCTATATTGATGAATTTTATAACGATTCGGTAATTGTATTAAATACTTATACAAGTGGTACAAGCCTGGCAGCGGGCGATAGCATTACACATACAAAAAATATTGTCCTGCCTGAATTTGTCCCAGGCCCCTATTACATATTTGTTTATACTGATTATAACAATAATGTATTCGAAGGAGTTGCCGAAAACAATAATATTACTCATAGCGCGGGTACAATTGAAATTATCCGTCCCGATCTAATTGTTTCATCTATCATCTCTCCGGCAACAGGAAGTTCGGGCCAGCTAATCAATCTTGATTGGGTGGTTAAAAATAATGGGGGAGGTACCCTATTTATGGATAATTGGATCGATAGGGTAATGTTCTC
>JAYENH010000679.1:0-2167 GCA_034721995.1 Bacteroidota bacterium | reverse complement strand
GGAAGATGTTACACAAGCCACACTCGAAGGTGTAAACGATTCGATGAACCAAAAAGAGCGTCAGAAAAAAGTAAAAGAAAATATCAAAAAAATTACAAAAGAAGCAACAAATGGAACGCACTTTATAGCTAATGTCAAACCATTTTTCAATGGCAACGAGTATTACCTTTTCGTAAACGAGGTGTTTAAAGATGTAAGATTGGTTGGTGCACCGCCATCATCCATCGGGAAATTTGGTGGCGATACCGATAACTGGATGTGGCCGCGACATACAGGCGACTTTTCGCTTTTCAGGATTTATGCCAATAAAAATAATCATCCGGCAGAGTATTCGCCGGATAATGTACCGTATAAGCCAAAGAGATTTTTCCCGATCTCTTTGAAAGGCGTAAAAAAAGGCGACTTTACAATGGTGTACGGATACCCCGGCACAACACACGAATACTACACCTCTTATGCTGTTAAGTTGATTACAGATGTAAGTAATCCCCAAAAAATTGCCATCCGCGAAAACATCCTCGACATAATGAAAACTGATATGAATGCCGATCCTGCTGTACGTATTAAGTATGCTACGAAAAATGCACGGGTATCGAATGCCTGGAAAAAATGGATTGGCGAAAATAGGGGCCTGAAAAAATTAAATGCAATAGAGAAAAAAGAAGAGCTTGAAAAGGAATTTTTAGATTGGGCAGTAAAAAACCGTTCGCGCCGAAACAAATACAGCAACATACTAAACGATTATCGAAAATTGTACAAAAAGATTGAGCCTTATCAATTAGCCATAGATTATTTTTTCGAGGCCGGCTGGTCGATGGAACTGGTTAAATTTTCCCGGAGTTTTAACGCTATGATGAAACTTACGAAAAACACTTCCTCGTCGGATATCGAAAAAGCAAAAACCCGTTTACAGTCTGCTGCCAATGGCTTTTTCAAAAATTATAATATGCCAACCGACAAAAAAATCTTTGATAGGGTATTCCTTGGGATGTATTATAAAAATGTTCCCGAAGAATATCAGCCTGATATTTTTAGGTATATAGATAAAAAATTTAAGGGCGATACCGAAAAATATCTCGAATATGTATATTCAAAAACAATGATGATAAATCAGGAAGAAGTAAATGATTTTATCGCAAACTATAAGCCTTCGCATAATAAGAAAATCAGCAAAGACCCTGTTTTTAAAATATATAGCAGTTTAATATCATTGTACACACAAAAATTAAACATTCCATATCAGGGGTATAATAGCAAAATTGACAGCTTAGACAGGCACTGGATGGAAATATTGATGGAAATGGAACCCAACAAAGTTTTTTACCCGGATGCCAATTTCAGCCTTAGGATTACTTATGGCAAAGTCGATGATTATTATCCGCGCGATGGGGTTTTCTACAAGCATTACACAACCCTCGAAGGGATAATTGAAAAAGATAACCCTGATATTTACGATTACAATGTGCCCGATCGTATGCTCGAATTATACGAGAAAAAAGACTATGGCCAATATGCCGAAGATGGAGAAATACATGTGTGCTTTACCGGCACTAACCACACAACAGGAGGAAATTCGGGTAGCCCCGTGATAAATGGAAACGGCGAATTAATTGGGATAAACTTCGACCGGAATTGGGAAGGCACAATGAGCGACATAATGTACGATCCCGACATGTGCCGCAACATTACCCTTGATATTCGCTATTGCTTGTTTGTAATTGATAAACTTGCCGGTGCAAGCCACTTGATAGATGAAATGGAATTGGTGAAGTAAAGTTTAATGGCAAAAGAAGACAGGTGCAGGTTTTTACTTGCATCTTTTTTTATGGTAATAAACCATAGGTGCGTAAAATTCCTGCAAGTTGTGGGTTTGAGTTAGCTTGTTCTTTTATAATACTTTCTAAATTTTTCACTTTTTCTTTTAAACTTGATGTAGTTTTTTGTACAGGGTTTAATGCTGTGCGCCTGTCCCAAATTACATAACCCAGTGTAAATAACATTAAACTTATTAAAATACCAAAACCCCAAATAAACATAGTTTGTAAATTCAGAACAACTGACCTAAGAAAAGCAGGATTTTGTATAATTATTTAGCTATTAGAGTATTGTAATTTTTTGTTATATTTGCATACGGATTTAACAATGATACCAAAATGCCACAGACACA
>JAYENH010000678.1:0-9585 GCA_034721995.1 Bacteroidota bacterium | reverse complement strand
TGATATTTTCCGGCTTTGCAGGTATTGCTTAGTTTCGCTTAACGTAAACGGCTGTAGTACAACAAGTTTAGTAACCCTGTTGTGAAGCCCCCCTTTGTTGTTTATTACTTTGTCGATCATCCACGAAGCTGCCGAGCCGCAAATAACAACAATAATATTTTTTTGCGAAGCCCAGTTGTTCCAAAAATATCCCAAGGCCGCAAGAAAGCCCGATTTATGTGATGCCAGCCAGGGCAGCTCATCCAGAAAAATCACCTTCTTCTGCCTGAATTTTTTTGAGTCGATAAATTTTGACAACTGCTTAAAAGCTTCCGACCAACTTTTTGGTGGAGCAACAGCTACTTTCGATTTCGACCAGGTTTCCATCTGGTAGGCAAAATTTTGTAATTGTTCTTTCAATGGTGATTTTTGCGATCCCGTAAGATTAAAACAAATATCGTTTTTGTAAACAGTTTGGATAAGGAATGTTTTCCCTACTCTACGGCGTCCTACAACTGCCAACATTTCTGCACTATCTGTTTTTAATAAACTCAGAAATATATCACTTTCTTCCTGTCTTCCAATCAGTTCATACATATTCAACAATTTTATCAGTGGCGGAATCGATGCAAATATACATACATTCCGCCGGCAATAAAAATTTATTAGTGGCGGAATCTATCCTTTTTAAGCACATTCCGCCGCAGATAAAATATTAATTGTGGCTGAATTTTATATTTGATGATGAATTTCTTCTATTGAAATCCCAGGATATTTTAAGTTATTGAAAAAATGAAACATCCATGCTAAAGAATTTTAACACACAGGAGTATGATTAAAAAAACTTTGCGACTTCGCGGCTTTTAGAGAAATAAATTTTAAACAAATGAAAAATTGATATAAATAGCCCCGCACCTTTATGTCGGGGTTAAAAAACGGGAAATAAACGTCGGGCTTTAGCCCAAACCCGTATTTTGATTATGGGCTAAAGCCCGGGTTCGGGATGGATATTATTCCCCGACATAAATGTCGGGGCTATTGAAACAAAACATTAATGATGATTAATTTTTCGTGTTTTCGTGGTAAATTCAAACAGATGAAACATAGCCATTTCTCTTTCACTAATGTAATAAAACCTTTTTACCAAATTAAGCGTACATTTGCTTTGTAGTAAAACATCGGAAATAAATAATTTTCAATACAATAAAGCGTTTATAAGCAAACAAATAAAAACAGATAATGACCAAATTGGTACAAATACATTTCGAAGGAACAAACATCAAAAAAGAATACCCAGTCGGGACTACTCTTTCAGATATTATAAAAGACCTTGATTACGATAGCAAAAAACCAATACTTGGAGCACTTGTTAACAACGAGTTGCGCGAATTGTCGTATTCCATTTACAAACCCAAAACGATAAAATTCATCAATTACATACACCCCGACGGCAGGCGAATGTATGTGCGCAGTTTATCGATGGTATTATATAAGGCTTGCCACGATCTTTTTCCAAACCTGCAATTTAAAATATACCACGCCATATCGAAAGGTTTATACTGCGAATTACAAGGAAGCAAAATGAGTGTAGAAAGCCATTTTCAGGTTGTTGTCGATATTCTTGACAGGATGAAAGAAATTATCGATAATGACCTGCCATTTGAACGCGAAGAAATTGAGACACAGGAAGCGACTAAAATTTTTGAAGAGTTTGGGCTCATTGATAAAATTAAATTAATGCAGACCCGCCAGCAGATGTACACTTCGGTGTATAAACTCGACAATGTGGTTGACTACTATTATGGCCACCTTGTACCATCGACCGGATATCTTAAAGACTTCGACCTGGTTAAATATTACGATGGCATGTTGCTGATGTACCCACAGAAAGAAAATCCTGATAAACTCGAAGATTTAATTGATCAGGATAAATTATTCGATATTTTCAGAGAGTATAAAAACTGGGTCGATATTATTAATGTGCCTAATGTGGGCAGCCTTAACGGAATTACTTTATCAGGAAAAATTGGCGAAGTGATAAAAATAAACGAGGCATTGCAGGAAAAGAAACTGGCCTCGATAGCCGACCAGATTTACAAGGTGAAAAACGATGTCAGGGTTGTGCTTATTTCAGGTCCATCGTCGTCGGGAAAAACAACTTTCTCGAAACGCCTGGCAATACAACTTAAAGTATTGGGCATGAAACCGATTATGATTTCGTTGGATAATTATTTCGTTAATCGGGAAAAAACTCCACGCGACGAAAACGGAGAATACGATTTTGAGCACCCCCGTGCCCTCGACATCAAACTATTTAATGACAATATGCTTGCACTTTTTGCAGGCGAAGAAGTTCAGCTTCCTAAATTCTCGTTTACAAACGGAAGCAGATATTATGCTGATAAAAAATTAAAAATTGATGATAAAAATATTATTATTGTCGAAGGTATCCATGCATTAAATCCTGAGCTTTCGGCTTTTATCCCACGTAAAAGGAAATTCAAAGTTTACGTTTCGGCCATTACGCAATTGGGCATCGATTCTCACAATCGTATTCCAACCACCGACAACCGGTTGTTGCGCCGGATAGTACGCGATTTTCAATACCGGAATTATTCGGCCCTCGATACCCTGCGCCGTTGGCAAAGTGTGCGCAAAGGCGAAGAAAAGTATATTTTTCCATATCAGGAAGAAGCGGATGTGATGTTCAACACCGCCCTTCTTTTCGAGTTGGGGGTATTGAAAAAATGGGTCGAGCCAATGTTGCAGGAAGTACCTCCCGTAGTTCCCGAATATTCCGAAGCGAAACGTTTACTAAAATTCCTTTCGTATTTTGTTCCTATTCCCGATTTTGAAATCCCGCCAACTTCAATTTTAAGGGAATTTTTAGAAGGAAGCAGTTTTGATTATTAGTAATTTTTGCAAAACTCAATAATAATTTGCCCAGGGTTATTGGGAAAGAGAAAACTTTTGAATAAAAAACATGAGAACCTATAGCTAATTCTATAATAAAAGAAACACCCATAATTAACTTTAATCACACAAGAGAATGAATATTTTTTAGTGTTTTAGTAGTAAATGTAAACAAATGAAAAAACGATTTGCAGTTTATTTCCATGATGAAATTTGTTCAACATCAATACCCGTGGAGGAGATAGAATTTGTAGGTAATTCCTTCAATCATTTTTGCAATATACGAAAATTGATAAAGGAAAAACTTCGTGCCTATCCTGTAATTCCTCTCAGGAAGGCTCCATTCTCAATGTATTACAAAGTTCATGATAAAATTTATCTTGATAAAATTATACAAATGTCTAAAGGTGTAGTACCGGAGGAATATCCAAAACTAAGTATGGAATGTACAGGGCTGGAACATTGCCTGCCGGGATTTCAATATTGCCTGGGTGGCATGTTAGAAGCTATCGACCAAATGAAAAAAGGAGAACTCAACAGGGCGTATATATTTAACCAGGGAGGACACCATGCACACCGGAATAGTGGCCATGGCTATTGTATGGTAAACTCAATGGCTGCTGCAATACCTTATGCGAACGAAATTGGTTTTGAAAAAATCCTTATTGTCGATTGGGACATACACCATGGCGATGGCACGCAGGATATTTTTGAGAACAGCGATTCGGTATATTGCATCAGCATCCATAGTGCCGTAGACATGTATATGGCTAAAGCCTCGGATATTACCAAAAGCACAACAAAGTATGCACAAGGTGAAAATTTTTGTAATATTCCTGTTTTAGATAATAGTTTCAGCAATGAGTTTTACAAGGACTTAGGTATTGGAGGAAAGTATTTCCGCACAGAGGGAATTTTTCCTGCTTTACGCGATTCACTTTCAAAACTCCCATTTTATCCCGATATGATTTTTGTATTTGCAGGGTACGATGGCCATAAAGATGATTGTGGCAAGGGAATAACAAATTATAGTAATGAAGATTTTCAGAAGTTTATTAAAATAATGCTCGATTTTGCCAGGCCACGAAATACTCCAATTATTGCCATACAAGGGGGTGGATATAATACAGAAACAACTGTGTCGGCATCGCTACAAGTAATCAAGACCTTCATGACAAGTGATTGATTTTATTCCCGCAGAGTGTTTTTTTAAAACTAACAAAACAATAATATGGAGTAGCCGGATGTTGAAATAATGGAGGTATGTTGCAAATATTCCCCAATACTCCAACAATCCATCATTCCTTGTTTTAATTGTCCAGCAGCTATAACCTGGAAGAAAATAATTTGGGAAAAGGGACATTTGTCATACATCCTCTACTCCCCATATAGTTTCTTAATCTCATCAAATACTCCCCACAATTCTTCTTTGGTATTGCTGCGGAGCATTTTTACACGAAGTGTTCGAAAATTTGGCAAGCCTTTAAAGTTAAGTGCCATGTGGCGACGCGTATGAAGGATGCCACCGGGCAATCCACTCCAATCGATAGATTTTTCGATAAGCAATTTTAACTGAGTCAGCTGTTCTGAAATATTGAGGGGCGGAAGGCTTTCTCCTGTGTCCAAAAAGTGGCGAACTTCGCGGAAAATGTGCGGGTTACCAATTGCAGCCCTCCCGATCATAATGCCGTCCACTCCATAACGATCGAACATCAGGCGGGCTTTTTCGCCACTGTCAATGTCGCCATTCCCGATTATGGGGATTTTCATGCGTTGATTGTTTTTTACTTCCCCTATAAGTGTCCAGTCCGCCACGCCACTATAAATTTGCTCGCGTGTGCGGCCATGTATGGTCAGGGCACTTATGCCCACATCCTGCAATTGCTCGGACAGGCTAACAATCACCTTACTTTTATCGTCCCAACCGAGGCGGGTTTTAACAGTAACCGGAATTTTTACGGCTTCGACAACGGCTTTTGTAATAGCAATTAGATTTGGAATATCGCGCAACATCCCGGCACCACTTCCTTTTGTTGCAATTTTTCGTACAGGGCATCCGAAATTTATGTCTATTAATTCAGGTTTCATTTCCTCGGCAAGCTGTGCTGCCCCAACCATTGCATCTATTTGCCTGCCATAAATCTGAATACCTATAGGGCGTTCATCAGGGTAAAGCTGCATTTTTTTCCTGATGGTCTTTACATCGCGTACCAATGCATCCGAAGAAATAAATTCGGTGTACATAAAATCTGCCCCATGGTTCTTACACAATACCCGAAAAGGATGGTCGGTAACATCCTCAAGAGGGGCAAGAAAAACAGGCTCGTTGCGCAATTCGATATTTCCAATTTTTAACACGGGGCAAAGAAAGGAAAAAGTTGGAAGACGGAAGACGGAAGACAGAAGACGGAAGACGGAAGACAGAAGACGGAAGACTGTGGACTGTGGACTGAAGACTGCGGACTAAAGACTGAGAAAATCTTTTGGAAAACCTATCTTTGCGCACAAAACAAACGCAAAACAAAATGTTTAAAGATTTATCTCCGGTTGCACAATTATTTATGGTTGGGCTTATTGTGGTTGCAACATCACTTGTGGTATTAATTATTGGGGCCATAGTTGCTATGCCATTGTTCGGTTTCAATTATTTTAGCGATCCTTCGCAATTGGCTAATGTTTTTTCAGAAAACATGGCTGTTGCCAAATATTTTCAAATTTTAAATTCACTTGGGATGTTTGTAATCCCACCATTTATTATTGCCAGATTGTACTCCGGAGATTTTTCAAATTATCTTGCCATAAACAAAACACCAAACCTTACAATTGTTTTGTTCACCGGTGCTGCAATGTTTGCCGCACTTCCCATTATTTCGTTTACTGCCGAATTAAACTCAAAACTTGTTTTTCCCGAAAGCCTTCAGGTAATCGAAAGTTGGATGCGCAATTTGGAAGACTCGGCAATTGAAATGACTATTAAACTTTTGCGAATGGAGACATTTTCAGATTTTCTTGTAAACCTGCTGATGATTGCCATTTTGCCTGCTCTTGGCGAGGAATTACTTTTCAGGGGGGTGATTCAACGAATACTGGGCGACTGGTTCAAAAACCACCTTATTGCCATATTAATTACAGCTTTCGTTTTTAGTGCTTTTCATTTACAATTTATGAGTTTTCTTCCACGCTTTCTGTTGGGCATTTATCTTGGCTATTTGCTGGTATGGACAAAAAATATTTGGTTACCTATTATTGCACATTTTGTAAATAATGCAGGGGCTGTAATTTATTATTATGTTTCTGATGTCGATATTGCCGATGATATAGTTAACTCTTCGACCGAGAACTTCCCTTTTTATGTAGTATTAATTTCCGCAGTTATTTTTACGTTTCTGGCACGGCTAATAGTCAGGAAACAACAAGAGCTGGCCTGATTTAGGAATTTCATTTTCTTCTTTTTCTGATTTTACTTGTTTGTTTTTCCCTGCATTTGCAAAGCGATAGGCCCTTTCTTCAGAAACTGTGCGTTTTATGATGTTATTCTTTTCATACGGACGGTAAACATATTTTAAGCCGTATTCCATCGAAAGCTCGCGTTTTTCATCCTCAGGTAATTCCGCAAATCCTGCCTCAACCTCGTTCCAAACCATTAGTATTATTTCGTCGGCTTGTTCTCGCATCGAAGCAATTTTTGTAAGGTTATGAGCAGAAATTTTCTGTAGGTCCTTTTGCAAATTATAAGCCTGTACAAGTTTCTCGAAATGAACACGCACAACAGCAGATGTTGGGTTTGTTATTATTTTCCCTCCCGATTTTTGTCGCTCCATATCACCATCAATAAGTCGTTGCCCCCATTTCATCACATCTGCATCCGATGTCAGGTTTGGCAAAGCTTTCATTCTTTCCGAGAAACCATAATATTTCCTTGCATTTTCGGGCAACTCGCCCCGTTGTATCATAAAATTCATTACCTGAAAAAAATGGCTGACATAAAGCCGGGCCTTTCGGCTCAACTCCATAAACAATTTGCTCTTGTTCACCTGATTTTTATAAGCCATTTTATGTCGTTGCATAGCCTGCTCGAAAAGGGGCTGAAAAGATTTTAACCTTTGTAATGCCTGATACGAAAACACCAGATGAAAAGGAGAGATATTCATACTTTTATGAATTGCGTCCTTCATAGCTTTAATACGTGCAGCATCGGTATTTGGCAATCTCCTGTACGGCATTTGCAATATCGTTTTAATATCCTGTTAGCATCCTGTTAACAGTAACACAAAACTACGCCTAATAATATTCCAATTGCCTGTTTTTTACCGACTTTTTATCCACAGGTAGCTGTTAATAACTTCCACTAACCGGTGTTAAAAAATGGCTTTCTCATATCAATTTAGCGAAACGCAAAAAATAAGCTGCCCGGATTAATTTGCAAGAATCAATCTAAAGAATGATTTTTTAAGAAATTAGTCATAATCAATTCGGGAAAGTGATATAAAAAAGTAATTTAAAACCTATACGAGAACCCCACACTCAACATCTCCTTAAACTGGACTTTTTTTGTATTTCCCATATAAGTTTCTTCTAAGCCCGATTCGCCAATCCGCGTGCGCTCTATCGGCAGTTTAATGTCGTCGTCATAAATCAGGTGGGTCTGGATGGTTGTATTAATATGGTCGTTTACTTTCATTGTAAGTTTAACCTCCCAATTTACATCAATATTTTCGGGATTGTCGCGATAGTTTGTGAAGAAATCAAGTTCATTTTCGAGGGTAATATCCTTGGTGATATCAATTTTATAAATGGTTTTTAAAAATGCACCCATTTCCTTTTTATGTGATGTGCCTTCGTCGAGGCCATATTTTGTTTCGTTTATCGAAGTATCTCTCATCACAGTAATTTTTGATGTAAGTGGCGACAGTAAAATCGAAAGATTGTTGGTAGGTTTGTAATCCATCCCAATAGAAGTTGTGATATACCCGGGCGACAGAAAAGCAGAAACCACAACAGAATCATTTGGGAATTTATAACCTTTGTCCATTTGCGATTTCAGGCTTACAAGAACACTATAATAGAAATTCCTGTATGCCTTTTGCCCGAATTTACTGCTAATATCAAAATTATCCTCATTCTTGCGGAGTTTGTTTTCGCCCGATTTTAATAAGCCGTATTTTGAATTCAGCTTATTTTCCCATTTCGAATTTCCTTTTTGATAATTGAAAAACAAATTAAAAAATGCCAGTCCCGAAATACTACTTTCGCCCCCTTCTGCCCAATACGACAAGTATCCCTGCGAAAAATTCACACCTCCTGTACCACCCAAAACCCAATTTTTAATTTCTTCTGATTTACTTGTATCAGTTAATGTCGAAAAAATGAAAAAAGCTTTCGGGTTGGCAGGCATTTTTTTGCAAATGGAAAAATTACTTTTTGCCAAATTTAATTCCTCCTCCCCCTGTGTATTGAAAGCCATTAGTTTATGCGTGCCACCGCAGCACAACATCATCATCAAAATATGAAAAAGCAATTTTTTCATCGAAACCATTTTATTTATTATCGAAAAATCGCGCAAAATTAAAAAACGAAATGATGAATAGAAAACTTTTTCTCGACAGAAATTGGAAAATGGAAATCAGAAAATGGCTTACCCGTATAAAGATGGACAAATGAATATTAGCTTATGAGGACTTTGCTTTGCTCCGAACTTTGAACTGTAAAACTCTGAACCCTGAACTTTTTACTACATTTGCAGTATCGAAAGAAAATTAAAACTGTAAAAATATGATCAATAAAAAACTACTTTTCCCCGAAAGCATTGTTGTTGTTGGAGGGTCGAACGATTTAAAAAAGCCGGGTGGCAAAGTTCTAAAGAACCTTCTTGACGGAAAATTCAAAGGCGACCTGTATGTAACTAATCCAAAAGAAGTTGAAGTGCAGGGTGTAAAAAGCTACCAATCGCCAATAGATTTACCTTTTGTCGATTTGGCCATTATTGCCATTGCTGCTAAATATATCCTGGAAACAATAGAGTTGCTGGCACGCAAAAAAAACACAGGAGGCTATATTATCCTTTCGGCCGGTTTTAGCGAAGAAAACGAAGAAGGGGCTGCATTAGAGAAAAAAATTGTTGATGTAATAAACAGTGTTGGGGGATCGCTTATCGGGCCAAATTGTGTTGGCACTTTATCGCCCGAATTTCATGGTGTGTTTACCAGGCCTATTCCGAAACTGGATTTGGGCGGCTGCGATTTCATTTCCGGTTCGGGGGCAACGGCATGTTTTATCATGGAAGCCGGTATCCCAAAAGGTTTGCCTTTTGCAAGGGTTTTCTCGGTAGGAAATTCGGCACAGCTCGGCGTTGAGGAAATCCTCGAATATATGGATCTTACTTTCGACCCGGACAAAAGTCCACGTGTGAAATTGCTTTACATCGAAAATATCGACAAACCTGAAATGCTATTAAAAAGTGCCCAATCCTTAATCTCAAAGGGTTGTAAAATAGCTGCTATTAAATCGGGGAGTTCCAAGGCAGGAGGCAGGGCAGCCTCGTCGCACACAGGTGCACTTATTAGTCCTGATAATGCAGTTGACGCATTGTTCAGAAAGGCAGGCATTGTTCGTTGTTATGGTCGTGAAGAACTTACAAGTGTTGCATCGGTTTTCCTACATAAAAAATTGACAGGGAAAAATGTAGCTATCATT
>JAYENH010000677.1:0-2171 GCA_034721995.1 Bacteroidota bacterium | reverse complement strand
AAAACGATAGCACAGGGAATTTTGGCCCGCAACAAATCATTTCAACCGGCATTGAATGGGCAACATTTGTAAATACTGCCGATTTGGATAATGATGGTGATTTGGATGTGCTTTGTTGTGGCTTGCTTGCACAAAGGGTCTCATGGTTTGAAAACTTAGGAAATGCGTCTTTTGGTTCCGAACAGGTAATATCTTATATGGTATTTGGTGCTAATACTGTTTTGGCAGCGGATGTAGATAACGATAATGATTTGGATGTTTTAGCCTCGGCAAGCGGTAATAAAAAAGTATTTCTCTATAAAAATAACGGACAGGGTTCTTTTAGCAGTCCCCAAATAATTGCTAATTACCAAAATGGTGCCAACACCCTGGTTATTGCCGACTTCGATCAGGATGGTGATAAAGATGTTGTATCTAATTCATCTACTGAACTATTTCTTTATAAAAACGATAGTTTAGGAAACTTTAGTGGTGGAATTCAAATTGATACAATTGGGAACCTACTCACATCAATATGCACAGGTGATTTAGATAATAACGGAAACCGGGATGTTGTTTTTTCTGTATTGGTACCGGAACATAAAATTGCCTGGTATCCATCCGGTGGCTTAGGCATGTTCTCACAACAAAGAATAATTACCGCAGCAATAAATGGCCCGTTGGACTTGCAAACAGGAGATATAAATGGAGATGGAATTTTAGATGTCGTAATATCAACACTTTATAAAGTTGTCTGGTATCAAAACTATGGAAACTCACTATTTAGCGGACAAAATAATATTGATGTTTTTGCCGACCTCCCTGAATCAATTTGTTTAGCCGACCTGGATTCGGATGGAGACAATGATGTTGTTGCTGCCCATCAATTTGGAAACAAGATTTTCTGGTATAAAAATAACAGTGCCGGAGCCTATTGGCAAAAACTTCAGCTATCAGGCCAGGTGTTAAGTCCCCAATATGTAATTTCAGCCGATTTTGATGACGATGGAGATATGGATATAATTTCAAGTTCCTCAGGTGATAATAAAATAGCATTATATAAAAATGATGGCTTAGGGAACTTTGGGCCTCAGATAAATATCTCTGGAGGTAATTATTGGGCACTAAGCCTTCAATCGGGCGATATTGATGGGGATGGGGATGTTGACATATTAGGAAGGATGGTATATGGGGCCGGGCATAATTTAGCATGGTTGGCAAATGATGGTTTAGGGAATTTTACAAAATCAACAATTGCAAGTGGGTCATTTGAGGCTGTTGCTTTGCGAGATATTGACAATGATGGTGATTTAGATATCGTCGCTAGAGATGAGCAAACATCATTACTGAAATATTATATTAATTCAGGAGGGGGCACATTTCAATCACCTTCACTAATTTCAAATTCAAATTATTCTACAATTTCTGATATAAGTGATATGGATGCAGATGGTGATATGGATATTGTTATTGCCGATTATTGGAATCAATACATTGCCTGGTATAAAAATGATGGCCTGAATAATTTCCTTATTGCAGACACCATTACTAATTATGCTAATAGACCAAATGCTTTTATTGTTAATGATTTGGATGGGGATTCTGATAACGACATTTTGTATACCGTCGATCAGGATGACAAAATCCTCTGGGCCGAAAACCTCGGTTATTTATCCACAGCTTCCGATTCGGCCTGCACAAACCAGCCCTACCAGTTCGGCAGCCAGGTACTCACAAGCCCCGGCACCTACACCGATACCATGCAAACTATTTTTGGTTTGGATAGTGTTGTGGAACTGGAATTTTCGCACATACCCATTCCAGTAGTTTCGGTTTCGCCCTTTGGGCAAAGTGCCTATTGTATGTCGGATTCCGGTGTGGGGCTGCCCGTGCTCAACCCGGTTGGCGGTACGTTTAACGGCCCGGGCATCACAGCCACAAACATAAACTTTAGCCAAACAGGCCCCGGCCAACACCCTTACACCTACGCATACACCGACACAACTACAAACTGCTCGAACAGCGATACTGCCCTGCTTACCATCTACGATAACCCGGCGGTTTTCATTTCGCCCTTTCCGCAGGACACTTTTTGCATAGAGGATGAATTTATCGACCTGCCCCAGGCCAGCCCAACAGGTGGCACATACTCCGGCTCCGGCGTTACGGCCACAAACATAAACCTCTACCAG
>JAYENH010000676.1:0-2174 GCA_034721995.1 Bacteroidota bacterium | reverse complement strand
CGATTGCCTTGTCGTATTCCTTTAGAATCTCATAAACATTTCCCGTATTCAATAATGTGAGAAAATAATAATGCTTATTTGATTGTTGCTTTGCCAATTGCATGCTTTTTAAGCCATATAGAAGAGCTTTGTCGTAGTAGGCATATTCGATTAGGCTGGATGATAAATGTAAATATGATTTAACTATTCCTAAAGTATCAGCATGGGTATTGAAATAACCAATTGCCTGTTCGTAATAATAACCTGCAGAATCAGAGTATCCCAACATATCGTAGATAGTACCTAATTGAATTTTAGCGTTTGCCGAAATTGAATCGTGATTATACTTTTCTGCAAAATTCTTGGCTTTTGTAAAATAAGTTATTGCAGAGTCAAACATTTCTTTTTTATGATAAGCAATCCCTTTGTAGTAAAGTGCAAATGGAAGATAAACTGAACTCTTGCCTGTTTGAATGCAATTCAAAAGTGAATTACAATACAAAAGACTTGAATCAGGCGAATATTCAGCATCATAATCAGTTTTCTGCAACAGTATATTTGAATACCTTATTGAGTCGCATTTTTGTTTTGCACTGACCAGGCTACCCCAAATAATCAAAAATATTAAAAACAAAATGTACTTCAAGTTAGGTTTCATAATTCGACTGGGGATAAAAGCCCGAATATTATCAATTGTTATGAGTTGCCGGGCTTTAAATTATTCCGTTGTTTTATATAGATTCTCCGGATTTTTATCTATTCATTTTTTGTTTTGACCGTAACTTCAATTTTTTTCATGACGTTAAGGAAGCCATGACCATCGGCAGTAAGCATTGATTCTTCATCCACTTCTACCTTTACTCCTGATTCGTGATTAGGATCCTTATCATATTCATCCTTCAAATGAATGTATGCAGTTTCAGTATGAATATCTCCCTGCTGTCCTTTCTTTCCAACTACTTTGTAAATGGCAATGGCATCTCCTATATGATTAGCCCATGTGTCGCTGTTTTGAGCTTCTAATATAACATCATCAGGTAGTTTAACACAAAATTTAATTGTGATGTCTTTCTTATTCGAAGCCACCCGAACCGATAATGATTTTTCTATCAAGTATTGAAAGTCTTTAAAACGAATTTTTTTCATAGCCTTTTAATTTTGTGGTTAAGTTATTTATTTAATTGTTATTTTACTATTCGTCTTCTTCTGATTCCAGTCTGGGACCCACAGTATTCATAGCTTCCTCATCATCATCTTCCGTTTCCTTAATGTCAATTTTTACTTTAGTCTGGTGAACCTTTTTATAAGGGGGATTTATTGTTACGGTGGCTGTAAATTCTTCACCAGCACCTGAAGTAGCTATTGAGTCAGAATCAATCTCATATTGAACAATTGCATCTCCGTTACAATTCCAGTGACCGGAAGGATTAGAACCAACCTCTTTTAATTCAGTTCTGTCTGTTACTTTTGCCCTGAATGTTACATGCACAATGGAATAATCAGCAGAATCTACTTTACCTTCTACTGAATCTTCTACCAGACATGTGTAATTGTTTAGATCTTTCATAGTTTCAAAATTTTTAGTTTAAATTATTTCGTTTTCTACCGCCCAGCGTACTAAGCCGGCAGTGTTTTTTACTCCAAGTTTTAAAAGGATATTGGCCCGGTGGGTTTCTACTGTATGCGGGCTGATAAAAAGATTGTCGGCAATATCCTGGGTGTTTTTTTCCTGGCAAATTAGTTTTGTTATTTCAATTTCGCGTTTACTGAGATTGGGGAACAGGCTACTTGTATTTTTATTTTTTTGGCTCGAAAAGAAAACATCTGCCAGTTCTTTGCTTAAATAAGTTTGTCCCTTGTTAACAGTTTTTATTGCTTCAATAATTTCAGGTGCCGGTGTGTTTTTCAAAAGATAACCTCTTGCACCGGTCTTTAGTATTCTTTTCACAAACCGTTTATCGTCGTACTGCGAAAATGCAATAACTTTACTGTTCTGATAGTCCTTCTGTATTATCTTACATGCCTCTATTCCATTCATTACCGGCATGTTGATATCCATAAGTATAACATCGCATTGTGTAGTCTTAAGCAATTCCAACAGCTCGGCACCATCATGCACCTTAGCCACAAGCGAAATCTCTTTATTTCCTTTAAAAATCGATTGTAAACCATCGGTTATCACCGGGTGGTCGTCA
>JAYENH010000675.1:0-9603 GCA_034721995.1 Bacteroidota bacterium | reverse complement strand
GTACCATCATCGGGGTCATTATTAATACTCCCCGCGTGCGTTTGTGGCGCAACAAAAGTTTAATTTCAAGGGCAATTAAATCGCCGAGTTGGTCAAAGCGTTTCAGAAAGGTGATATCACCTTCGGCAATAGTCCCGGCATTTTGCTTCAACTTCATTTCCTCAGGATATATTTTCGATTTCAGGTAATTATAGTTTAACATATAAAGCAAAGCTGTTAACATTACAGGAACAATAAATGCCCAGGGTTTAAAGATAAAGCTATCGAACAGTCTCATCGAAATTTTGGTAAAATCGAATATTCCGTAATGGTCAAGCGCAAATACCCCGCCTATAAGAGCAATAAAAACAAACGACATCCAGGGTTTTGTGTTGGTATGTTTTTTTAAATAGAAAATAAAATAATTTGAAGTGAGCATAATAAAGAATATGCCGAGAATCCAGGTTAAAAAGCCGACACCCGAATAATATCCTGTTATGGTTTTCAGCCCGAAGGGAATAAACAAGATGAGTGGCAGGATGTTGAACAAGCTAATGAACGAGCGTGCCAGTATGAAATGAAACAAGGCCGGGCGTTTTACAGGCAAATGAAAATAAGGCTGGATACTCATTACGGGGATTTCCTGCATTAAAAACCGTATGATCAATTCAATACTGAAATAGTAAAGGATCAGGCCATTGAAAATATCTATAGGATTAGAATCGGGAAAAGCTTCCAGTAAAATTGTATCGGCAAAAAAGCCGAGAACAATAAAGTTTGCCAAAAAATACAGGATGAAGAATCCCATCAGTATGTTTACGGCAAGGTTTTTCTGAAATACCGGCGAGCGTTTTGTTTCGCTCCATTTGTGTTTAATAAGCCATTTGTAAATCATTTTTTTTCAGATTAGGTTTTTAGATGTGCATAGATACGAAAAAACAAATTCTTTATACATTTTCATTTTTTAGATATTTTAAACATTCCCCGGCTACTGCCTGCTTTGCTTCTTTTTCGATTTTCGACATCATGTACCGGCTCATGGCATCCCTGTCGGCATTATTTTTCAGGTTTATAGCTTCCGATAAATTTTGTAAATCTTCTTTCGAAAAAGGAAGTTGCGAGCCGGTAATAAAAGCTTTTATCTGATAATGGTTTATCAGGTCGGGAAATCTGCGGATAGGTGAGGTAAGATGAGTGTAGGCCACTTCATTCAAACCAAAATGTCCTTTTAAAACACAATCGTAGGTGGCCCTGTTAAACCAAAGCACGCTGCGCCTGTATAGCTTCTTATAAACATGTTTTTTAAAGTTATTGGTTAAAAGCCCTCAGAATTGGTTTTTTTTGTTGCACGGAATTTGTAACTTGCGGTCAAATTCATAGTATCAAAATAAAACCAGATTTCTAATGAGAATAACATTCCTTTTTTTAGCATTTTTTTCGTTAACAACTTTTGTCAAATCGCAGGACTTACTCATTACCAAAACTGGCGAAGTTTTTATCGACACTATTCAATATAATGATTATATGGGACATTATACGTTTTCAGATTCTTTAGGGAACAGTCATCTTTGGAATTCCTATAAAGTAAAATACTATATTCCAAATTACAAAAGCGAAAGCAAAGGCCGATATTTATTAAACGCTACACGATATTATAATACAGCTTTGATTATGAGCCTTTCATCTTTTGGATTAGTAATAATATCTGCAAAAAAAGAATCGAAACCCGTAATGTTTTTAGCAGGTTTAGGCGGAATACTTAGTTTTAGTTTTAATATTGCTGCAATTCAGCAATTCAAAAAAGCAGGCCGCCTTATGGAGATAGAACTTGCCGCCGATAGAGTTGGAGTTAAGGTTAAGTTTTGATGTGTTGAATAATTTTTCTCACAAATGATATGCAGAAATACAAGGTTGTGGCGTTTTTCTTTGTTCAATACAAAATAATACAGGATAAAAATAAGAAGCAAAGCAAATTACCATCGAACCGAATTACCCCCTCTAAAGCAGTTTCATTCGTTTATTCCCATAAACCCCAACTTTCGGAATAGGTTCACCATAAGTTTTGTATTTCTCCATGGCTATCTTTACCCCATTAATTAATTTATTAAGTGCTTGTGTCCGTTCTACTTCGTCCATCAGAAAAACATCCATAAAAAGGTAACTGAACAGGTTGTGCTTTTTTTCCAAATGAGCCTGGCTATAATTTAATAACCCACCAGATGCAATATAGCAAATACTATTGTTTTTGAATTTTGGCTCACCGCCCGGTATTATTATACCGGAGTTTTCGGCCAGGCTAAGCTCGTCGGTGCTTCTGTTTCCGGAAAAAGCAGGATCCGAAATTATCAGGATTTTATTTGCTTGTAGTTGCTCCAACGAACTAAAGAGGTTCTCGCTATCGGGCCTGATTTGTGCGTATACAGGATTCAGGCAATTCATTAATCCCACAACAGTTTTATTATTACTTGCAATACCACTGCCCGAAAAATATATTATACAATTAAAATTATCCTGTTTGGCTTTGCGCGCTAACCAGCCATAATCATTTACAATATTAAGCAGATCGTTTGCATGGAAACGATTGTTAGTTTCCAATAAAATATTGGCATCGGGAATACCCAATACCTTACGACATACTGAATAAAACCGCAAAGCATCGTGCTGGGCACTGTTGCGCGGATCGTTTACCGAACAGCCAAAAATAAGAACATAAGTTTCGGGATCGTAACGGCCTGTTTCGATAATAACATCTTTTTCTTCAAATTCTATTTCCTTGTTTTGTGTTGAAGTTGAGTTAGGGTAATTTGTCTTAGCGGGTTTTTTGTTCATTTTCAACCCGAGGTTTTGCTCTTTATAATATGTACCACCATTTTCCGTAAACCTTACATTAAAAGGAATTTCGTCTAATATGTAGGCTTTGGAGCTGAAAAAATCAAAAGTAATTTTTAGGCTTTCCCCCTTTTTTATATCTCCCAGAAAGTATTCTTTTCCTTTTTTGTCTAATGCCAGATGAGGGCTGTATTTTTCTTCGTAAATTTTGGCTTTTAAATCATTAAGTTTTTCACCCGTATTTTTTATGCTGATTGTAACCTGGATAGCTTCACCGGGTTCGGGTATGTTATTTCCATTTCCGTAAATAAACGATCCACCGGTATCCTCTGAAGTATCGTTAATTTCAATTTTTTCAATAATAATCCTTCCCGGCAGGTTTTCTTTAAGTTCAATATTTATTTGTTGTGGCCGGGCAACCAATCCATAAGAGTCGACAATTTGTAAGCGTAATTTTTGTACCGAAGAAATGAAATTATTTGTTGTTTGAAGTGGAATTGAAATTTCAATAGTAGAATTTCCAGGCATGGGGGCGATAATAAATTCATCAGGAAAAGAAACCCTTTGTATTTTTTCCATACAATTTATCCAAAGTTTAAGCTCCCGGCTTTCCTTATTGTTTAGGTTTTTTAGTTTGAACTTAATGTGTCCTTTGCCCGGGTTCGAGAGTTTATTGCTGCCGTTTGTTGCTTCGAAATGCAGTTTGCTTATTTCAAGATTGTCAACTTTTTTTTTAACTATCTTCCTGCGCATATTACTAATTTCGGAGGGGCCGGGTTTAGTCGAAGTACCTTTTACAAGCAGGTTCGATGCCTCTACTTCTATTTTGTTGTAGACTACAAAACCAATGCGCTTACCAAAAAATTTCTCGAAAGGCTGGTTTTCTACCAGGCTGTCGTTGATAAGGAAAAGGATGCGTTCGCCTTTTTTTCTGACTTCAACTTTATTCTCGGCTTCCCACTTATTAATACACAGGTTTTCGCGTCGTGAAATATACTGCCATTTCCCATTTTCCCATTTTCCTATTTCGTAAAATCCCCGCCCCGACAAAGTGAAAGTAAAACAATTGTCTTTATCTTTTTTGCCCCAACAAAGTCCGTATCCATCGCCATCGTGGCCTTCGAGTTTTGTAAGTGTAGTCGAGATCGAGAAATTGTAATTCTGATCAAGTGGTACTTCAATATCGGTAAGCAGGCCAATTTTATTTTTTCGTGTAATTAGCAGGTATTTATTCTTCCACACTTTGGCAAGTCGCGAACTAGTGTTGTAATCGTCCCAGTTTCGCCGGTTATTCTCGAACTTTTCGTTTAGCACAATACCTTCAGTCTGGGCTAACAATCCACAAGCCTGAATCAGGAAAAACGCCGATAGCATAATTCTTAAGATATATTGTGTCATAGTTTCAGTTTACAATTTTCTGAGGCTATTTACGGAGGAAAAGCCAATAAGTTTTTCGTAGCGCGACGAATTCTCTTTCAGGTACACAAATATCTGGTAATCGTTTTCGGTTTCGTAGTGGTTACCTTCTATGTACCCTGTGTTAGCAGCTTGTTGGCCATCTTTTAAAAAAGCGTAACAATAATTATAATATCCCTGTTTCAGTAGCATTGTCAGCTCATAACATTTATCATCGAAATTATATTTCATTTTGTTATTTTTATTGAAACCCCATGCCGTCAAAGCCCCAAACACATAAATATCTCCATTCACCACAGGGGCATCGTAAGCGAGCGAAAACTTAACATAAACATAATCGGCTTCAATTTCTGTTTCGTAAGCATCGGCCATATCAATTTTATATTTCCCGTTTATGTCCTCGCCAAAAAAGTAAACTTTAAAACGCCGACGTTGGTCTTTTTCCAAATCGAAATAGAACCAGGGTTTTTCGTATCGGATTATATCAATGCCCTGCGATTTAAACTCCACATCTTTACAATTGAAAAACCGGAATTCGTTACCCCCGGCAAAACTGTTTTCCGATTCAAGGTCGTAAAGTAGTTCGTTGTTTCTGATAAATTTTGGTTGAAGCTTATCAATACAATTGTCCCGGCGGCCATTTTGCATAAGCACAACTTTTAGTTCGCGGTAGGGGTCGTTAATAGTAATTTGGCTTTTTATGCTGAAATCTATTTCCTGATGGCTATTCATTTCGTCGAGAATTGTCGATCGTTTTGCTATGGCATCAATGTACACAAGCGGTTCGAACAGCATAAAGCGATGAGTAAAAACAGGCAGATCTTCGCTACCCGGCCCGTAAACTTTTATCAGGTAATTGCCCGAAACTTTAAATTGTACATCCTTGTTTGGCAAGAGTAAATCGTAATGGCAGTAATTCCTGAATGTATTAAACGAAAATCTGAAATCGCTAATTTGGTTCTCCTCGAAGCCATCGATATAATCGTAATAGCTAAGGCGGGAATCTTCCCAATCCGAAGTGCAATGAATTATCCTGTAATAGTAATCTTTCGATTCGTTGGCAAGATCGTCGAAGCTCAAAAGCAATTTATCCGAACTGTTAAGTCCTATTACCGGTAGCGAAAGCACATCATCGCTCTTATATATTTGCACACTGTGTATGCTCTCGTTGTAAATATAATTATCGAACCGAATAAAATTCTCATCGAAATAATCAGGCAGGCTGTCGTTTGTTTTATTTTCTACCTGTCCGGCAAGGGGCATTGCAATAACCAGCCAACAAAAACAACACAATACAAAATACCGCAATCTTACTTCTTTTAACATATCAGAACATTTTTAACACATTATAAACAAAGCTACAAAATAAGAAATAAATACGCTGTGAATAAAAAAGAATAAGCTTTTGAAAATACCGCTCCAAAATAACATGTATTTCATTTTCGAAAGCTTGTCATTTATAATCATTTTTCGCTTCTGATATTTAGGGGAGCGGCTTGGCTCGAAATATCCATCAGCAAAATATGATCAATTTCCGGAATACCTGAAAATGTTGGATATTGCAATACAATTGTTAGTTTTGTTGAAAATAAAATTAAGCTATTACAAAAACGCCAATTTATAAAATCTTTAACCGGACATGAAACAACAGACAAAGTATTGCCGAAAGACGAAATATCCGCAATTGTATTGTGGATATACACCCATATTTGGGTGGATAAACACAATAGCATAGTAAATATTTACGAGTTATGCAACAGCTGCAAAGACGACATATTCAAATATAAACTTACTTGATTCCATAAGTGTCCGAAAGTTTTCTTATAATCAATTTTATAGTTTATAATCCACAGAATATCAGACTCTGATTTTCCCAAAATGAATAAAAGCAGCGTTTGATAAAATTACGATGTGTTAAAATTTATTTTCATTTGCCTGCTATCCAAATTAGCAATGTCATAGTCTCGGGCTTTTTTAACAACAATCTTAATATCATTAGCTACATATTGCAGAGCTTTGTATTGTAGCAAGCAAACCCTTATGATAGTAACAAAATGCCCAAATCTATGATTTACTTTACTTATGTTTCTGCGTATTAACTCTATTAGAAAGTATGTTATTAGGGCTATAAATATCTGAGATTTATTTGAATTTTCATTTACTCCTAAAAAATTCTTTATCTGAAGATTTTGTTTTATTAATTTAAAGAATGTCTCTATTTGCCATCTCCGTTTATACAATTCTACTATTGTAGCAGCCGACCAAGTAAGGTTGTTGCTTATCAAGACTATTGTTTTTGTCGACACTTTTTTAGTAACCCTATCCACATCATTTACAATTACCGCAATTCTACGTAACTTTGTTTTGTGTAGTTGCGCCTCTATTGCTTGTTTCCCTGTCAAATAAATGATTTCATCTTTAAGTATTTCGTGGTCTGAATCTTCTGGTAAATCCAGCTCTTCTACAGATTCAAATACTGTGTTTGATTTTGACCTTGTAACAAATGTGTTTTCATCATCTATTTTGAGTTTAAAAAGTTTAAAATCAAAATACCCCCTATCATCAACTATTATGGTGTCTTTTGGATAACGAAATTCATCTACACCTCGTCGGTCACTAAGCTTGGCTTCTGATATATTTATTATATCGGGCAAAAGAGTTCTTTCATCTAAACTTGTATGAATTTTAATACCTCCTTTAGCTGTCCGATATTTTGCCCAATCAAATAATCTCAAACAAACGCTCATTACTGTTGCATCAATGAGTTTTATTGACTTGCCTTCTATTTCAGCTATTTCTTTATAGCCCGGCTGTTTTGTGAAGACTCCCTTGTAATATTTTATAAGTTCAAAATATATGTGTTCAAAAACTTTCCAACCACGCTGTGCATTACCGTCTGACATTGTAGACTTTGCAGGGCTTTGTTCTAAGTTTAAATCCCTGATTAATTTTTCATCAACGCTAAGTCCTAAATTGATTTCCCTCAGACTCAGGCACTTGTTTAGCTGTCCGAAAATCATGGCAACAAATTGGTCATAGGTTTTGTAAGTTGAACAACCTTTATCAGACTGATGTATCCGTACCGAATCTTTAAGAATATGATTTGGTACTAATTCTAATATCTGTGCCATTAATGGTTTATCTGATTTTTTTGTATTTTTATGCGATGGAAGAAAGCCCATAATTTTAGTTTTAAAATTTACACCTCAAAAGTTGGAATTTTCGGGCTTTTTTCCTAACTTATTCTTTCGGACAGTTATGGAACAAATTATAATAATATATTGCAGTATTATAAATATTTGACAGGGTAAAAATACATTTCTTCTTTAGGAAAACTTTTTGTCATGTTAAATATCTCCATTCCTCTCTCGAAAGAAAGCTGATAAACTTTCAAGTCTTTATGTGTTTTAATTTTCTCGCTCATGATTTTTATGATGTTAGCGACTTGAGCGACGTTAGTGAACTAGGCGACTTGAACGATTATAGTGAACTTAGCGATTTTCAAAGTTTGTGCTGATCAATATGAAATATCTATGTTTGGTCAAGTATCGTCGTTCGCACTTTCGCTTAAGTCGCCATGTACTCAAGTCGTATCGCTAGCACCCTCGCTTCGTTCGCACTTTCGCTGTTTTTGCTCAAATCGCTCAGGTCATCAAAAATTTCCGGATTGAAATATGCTCAATGCCTTTAAAATTTCCAGTTGCGGTTTCATCCATACTAACAACTATTTTAGTACAATTGTCGGGAATAGCCAGGAGGTTGCCAAATTCCCTTTCATGCGTTTTCTCATCTGAAATAAGGTAGGCTACCTGTATATATGATTTATCTTCATTTTTCATCGCAACAAAATCAATTTCCCTGACGCCATGCTTGCCTACATAAACCTGGTTACCGTTAACAACAAGGTGGTGGTACACCAGGTTTTCGAGTACTTTGCCAATATCTTTTTGTTGGAATGGGATTATGGCATGACGCATACCAAGGTCTTCGAAGAAGAACTTATCGCCAATATCGAATATTTTTTTCCCTTCCACATCCATGCGTTTTACGCGATCAATCAGATATACAGATTCGAGATAAACAAGGTATTCCAATACCAGTTTTGGCGTCAGGTTAATTTGTTGTGATTTTAAATAATCGCTGATTCGTTTGGCTGACAAAACACTACCTGTAATATCAGCCAGATAGTTGATCAGGTCTTGCAGAAATCCGACATTCCTAATATTGAACCGTGCAATGATATCACGCAGAATAATGGAATTTTGTATGTTTCGGAGATATTCATATACCACTGCATCATCTTCACGAAGATTGATCAGATGTGGCATACCACCCCAGCGTATATACAAAAGGAATGATTCCCCACTTTCCTGTAATTTGTGAAATTGAAGGAATTCGCGATATGACAAGGCGTGAATCTGTACTTGTATAAATCTTCCGCTTAATTGAGTAGCCAGCTCACCTGATAAAAGCGTTGCATTGCTTCCGGTGATATAAATATCCCAGCCATCAACCGAGAGCAAACTTCGTATAGCCAGTTCAAATTTACTTATTTCCTGAACCTCGTCAATAAACAAATAATACCTGCCTGCACCCGAACGATGGCTTTCGAGGTAAGTCATCAGATCGCTATGATCTTTTATTGATTCAAAGCGATAATCTTCCTTATTGATATAGATGATGGTTGCTTCGCTGTCACGTTTTCGTATTTCGTCCATCACTTGTAAAAGCACATAACTTTTACCAACCCTTCTCTGGCCAGTAAGTACTTTAATAAGACCCGTACCAATAAACGGTTCAATTTTATTGAAATACAAAGGACGAGGTATGTACTTTTTATCTGTCATGTTTTCGTATAAGTAAACTGTTTTGCAAAAATACAAAATGTTTTACTTATGAGTAAATGTTTTTAGCAAGTAGTTTGGTGTTCTACGTCTGCGTTCTCTAAGTCACTAAGTCTCTAAGTCACTAAGTCACTAAGTCTCTAAGTCCCTTCGTTTGCTGCGTTCGCCCATGCGCTTAGTTCGCTCCTCCATCGCTTACGTCAAATCAGTCGCCCCTTCGCTCACTTCGTCTTTTCCATAAAGCTCTCCAAAGTTTTCAACATCCCTTCTTTAGCTGAAACAGGCATTTTACTGATGCCTAAAGCTTTTTTTATTTTCTCATTCGATACTACATACGATTCGGTCAGTTTTTTTAATCGTTCGGAGTTTAATGGTAGTTTTGGCCAGCAAATTACACAAACAACTTATCAAGCACAGCAAATATCCTTTCAAAATCCTGATCTGTTAAGTTTGAACCCGAAGGCAAACAAAGTCCATTTTCAAATAATTTTTCTGATGTTCCGTCTCCATAAAAAGGGCAATCCTTAAAAACAGG
>JAYENH010000674.1:0-2176 GCA_034721995.1 Bacteroidota bacterium | reverse complement strand
GTAACAATATAGGATTTAAGGCTCAGTTGAGCTTTAAAAAAAGAGACAGGGATGTTTGATTTTTCTCCTGCCTCTTTTTTATTGGTGCTTGTTTTTGTTTACCACAAGCTCAATTGAGTTTTAAATCTTGTTGGGCTAAGCCATTGAGTGCCTTAGGATAGACATAAGGGGATTTAATGTTTTGTACTGCTTCTCATGGATGGTTACCTACGGGTTTATTTCGCATATCTTTTTTCATACAAGCAATTTACGGCCATTTTGCCTTGCCTTTTCGGGCATAGCTTTTCTATTCAGAAAAAACTGTGTTTTATCTGTTGCTTTTGATGCTTGTTTATTTCAAAGAAATTTGGTGGCTTCTGCTTGCTATCCGGGGGCCATCTGCTCATAAGGAACTATGCCGGCAAATCGCAACCTGCCTTATTGTAAATCTCACGAATAGCAGAAGCACTAAGGTGGGTAGCTTTGCCCCCTAAGCCTTCAAAAAGATAATGTTTAGGTTTATATTCATTATAGAAGCGACGCAAGGTGGTAAACAAAAACTTGAGGGCGTAATATCCCATTTTGCCACTACCTGGTTTATGCTTGCCGTCCGAAAGCATCGACAGGAAATAATCCCTGAGTTCATCTACACCGGTTTTCCCCAGGGTCTTTTCCCAGGCAATCGTAATAATCCTTAATGTGTCACCAATAGCTCTCCCTGGTACGGGGGCTTAAATTCCGAAGCGTGGCTTCATTCTCAAAACTTTTTTTAAATTTGTCATAATAAATTATTTAAGTGAAACATAAAACCTCAAACATACTGGTTTTCGGTAACTCTGAGCCACCGAACGCCAGTGAGGTTTAGTTTCAGCAATGCATAAAAATAATAGCCGAAATAGTAGTAAAATCAAGAGGTGTAGCCCGCTTCAAAATCGTAACGGTTTGATAAGTTTGAAGCCCACAATCGCCCACATTTACATATACTTGTACGTTGGCGGTCATGCTGAGAAAAGAAATATCCCTTGTGAAAACTAATGAATTTGTGTAACTTTGTTAAATGGATGACAACAAAAATATTGGACTTGATTTTGAAATTGATGAACTAACAAATTCAGTTAGAAATGTTATTTCTAATGACAGTTTTCAAACTACAGTTTCAAGAATTACCAAGGCAGACTTGAAAACAATTACAAAAAGAAAAGGCTGGTTGTTTAGCTGGAGGCAGGAGCTTGGTTTTCCTGAAAGAGATGTCTTCAAACTGACTATTGTCAACAATCAAAGTGTCATTCAGGGACTGATTAGTTTGGAAGTAAAATCTGATCATGTATATATGCACCTTGTTGAAAGTGCAGCATTTAACAAAGGGAAAGAGAAAATATATTCAGGAGTTCCCGGAAACTTAGTTGCCTTTGCTTGTAAGCTTTCCTTTCAGAGAGGGCATGAAGGAAATATTGCTTTTATATCAAAAACACAACTAATAAATCACTATATTGAAAGTTTGGGCGCAATTCATTTTGGGGGTAGGCTTATGATTATTGATACAAAAGCGGCACTAAAACTTATGAACAAATATTATTCAAACTTGACATTATGAAAAAGAAAAAGAATTTAGAACTGGATGTTGACTTTATTGGTGGTCAGGAACCTTTGACAAAAGAGGAAGAAATGAAATTAAGTGAATATTTCAAAAAGCACAGAAAGAAAATAACAAGACCAACAAGGAGAAAGAAAGAGCTTGTAAATTAAAGCACGAACCGCCAACAACTAAGCATCGTTTTTGGCGGTAGCCAAATATCCCGACAAAAAATCGGGACTGGTTGTGCTTTGTGTTGAACTAATCCCTTCCACCGCCGCACGTTATTATATTGTGTAATTGATTTTTGGCTGGAGCTCCCCTTATGCTTGTATTAGGGTTTCTTGCATTGTCTTTTCCGGCTTTTTATTCTATTACCACAGTATTTACACTCCATAAGCGTTTGTTATGCGTTTATAAACGTTTAATAAACGCTTACCATTTCCAAATGCAGCAAAGCAACAGTTTGTCTTTAAGTGCTATTAACCAATCGGTAAGTGCTATCAATCTTTACTTTAATAATGTACTGAAACGGGTAATAAAAAGTGATAAACTCATCCGGCCAAAAAAAGATGCGTGTAGATCACCCTGATATTATGGAATTTATTTCTGCCAAGCAGGATC
>JAYENH010000673.1:0-2183 GCA_034721995.1 Bacteroidota bacterium | reverse complement strand
AGATATAAACAGGATAATTAGTGAAAAGAAAACCGAATAATTTGGCCAGGCTGAGTATGCTAACAGCAATACCAAGCCCAACTGCTATTAGAAAACCGAGGTTTACATGATTAGCAAATTCTTTAAATTTTCCTGTTAACAGAAGTTTTATAGCAGTAAGGTTAAACGATTTGATGCTATTAATCAATGTTTCGAAAATTCCTGTAATCAGTGCAATCGTGCCTCCCGATACACCTGGGATAACATTTGCTGCACCCATGCCAATTCCTTTAAAAAAAAGTCCGATGGTTTCTTTTACCATGTTATAATGTTTGATGGTTTGTAACTGTACCTGTTATTTTGAAATCGAGCCTATTAAAATACGAAGGTCGTAGTTGTTTTTTAAATCGGGGTAGAATTCAAATATATCATAATAAAATGAGGAGTCAATTTGCAGGGCTTTTTTAAAATGCGACAATCCAAGATTGGAATTGTCTTTTTTAAGCCAAAGGGCCGAGAGATGGAAATGCAAATCAGGGGCATCAGGATTTAACTCAAGGGCTTCTTCCAAATAGAGAATTGCTTTTTTTATTTGTCCTGATAATCCATGGCAAAAGGAAAGGTTGCACCAGGCTTCGGTATCATAAGGGTCGAGTATTGTTGTCTTTTTAAAAAATTGTATTGCTAAAGACATTTTTCCCATTTTTTGTTGTAGTTTCCCCATTATAAACTGATATTCGGGGTTGGTTTTGTCGAGCGATATAGCCTTTTTGAGCGTGGTCAATGCCTTCTCGTTTTCATTGTTATCCATTTCAAGAATGCCAATACTGTACCAGGCATCTGCAAAATCGGGTTCCATGCTGATTGTTCTGAGAAAATAGTCGTGTGCCTTTTTTGTATCTCCAATTTTCTCGTAACATTCGCCAATATAATAATATGCCTGGGCAACTTCAGGCTCCTCGAGCAGGAATTGGTGGTATGATGTAATAGATTCCTTAAACAGTCCCATATTAGCAAGGCTGTTTGCTTTGTTAAATAATGCAGATGAAAAATGAGGATTTATGGCTATTAAGAAATCATAGGCTTCGATGGCTTTTTTGTAATCCTCGATACGATTGTAACAATAGGCGATATTAAACCATGCATTTTCGGAATATGGGTCAATATCAAGGTACTTGTCATACAGTTTTATACTTGCTTTTACTTTTCCAAGTCTTTCATTCAAATATGCAAGGTCTAATATAATCTCTTTACTATCAGGGGTAAGTTCGTATGCCTGACGCATGAAAACTTCTGCATTGGAAATATGGTTATGTTGGTCTAAAATATTGGCAATGTCATATAAAACATCTTCGCGGTGTTCATAAACAAATTTCAGGGCTTTATTGTAAAGTTCCAGTGCAGGTTTTAGTTTTTCCTGATGCAGTAAAATATTCCCTTTCAGAAGATGAATTTCGAAATTAGCCGGTTCAATTTGTTCCAATTGGCTTAAAATGGAAAGTGCTTCGCGAATGTTGCCCCTGTTTATAAACAATTGGGCCTTTTTAATTTTTATTGAAGTTGAAGCCGGATGCTGATTGCTGGCCAACTCGCTGGCTTTTATAGCATAATCGGGTTTGTCCTGTTCGATATAAAAGCTTATTATATTCTCGAACTCTTCTACATCGAAGTAAAACTTTTTATGTTTCCTGAGCATGTCTTCGTACCTGCCAACGGCCTCTTTCATGTCCCCATTCCCGTAAAAATTATCATGTTCTTCTTTCATAAATAAAAAAGAGTTTCAACAAAAGTAAATATTATTTCACAGGTCGGTTGTTTATAGTTGATAACTATTTATAAGTTTCAAATCCATATCTCCCCATTTCCCGTTTGGGGTTGATGTAGAGACAGGGCATGCCTTGTCTCTACGTTATGCAACACCCGAATCCCAAATCTTTAATTCCTAACCGAACTAACGTTTTACATACTGTTGTTCGTAGAACTTTTCGTAATCGCCTGAAACAATATGGTTCATCCATTTCTGGTTGGCAAGATACCAATCGACGGTTTTTTCAATGCCTTCCTCAAACTGCAACGAAGGTTCCCACCCGAGCTCGTCCTTAAATTTTGAAGAGTCGATTGCATAACGCAAATCATGGCCCGCACGGTCTTTCACATAAGTAATCAGCTTTGCAGAAGTTCCTGCCGCACGCTTGAGTTTGCTG
>JAYENH010000672.1:0-9633 GCA_034721995.1 Bacteroidota bacterium | reverse complement strand
ATTGGTTATTGCAATTGGCAATAACCAATTGCCCGGCTTTTAATTTTGAGGAATCGCCAAAATGGGCAATTGTTAAGTTAAGCGCATTTATTTTAAGCACAGCTAAATCGCTTGCCGGATCGTTACCTTTTATTATTGCTTTAAAAACCCTGCCATCCTGCAAGGCTATTTCAATATCTTTTATTTCTGATAATACATGACTGTTGGTTACTATCAAACCATCGTTACTAATAATAAAGCCCGAACCATTTCCACTGTTTGTATTATTTCTGCCGGCTGGTTGCGTTTTTATATTTGTACCTTTTACCTGAACAACGGCGGGCGATACTTTTTGAGTGGCCGAGATTACTGCTTGCGAATAGGCATCTAAAAGTGAAGATTCGTTGTTTTTGTTGTCATTAGAAATTTGGTTTTGCTTAGAATCTGTTGTTTCTGTATTTATTATTTCTGATAATTTTTTCATGATTTTTTGTTTTGCTTTTCCCGAATTATTACAAAATATTAATATGAACCCTGAACCGGAAACACTTTATTTCCCAAGAATTTTTAGTTCGGCATTAATCCTGTCTAAATTTCCTTTTGCCTCTTTATAATCAGGTTTTACTATTAGTGCCTGTTCAAATGATTCTTTTGCTTTTTTGAAATCTTTCAACATATAATAACAATTTCCCATGTTGACCATTGCTCCGGCAAAATCCCTTTTTACTTTTATTGCTTTTTTAAAATAGAGTAAAGCATTTTTAAAATCGTTTTGCCGGGCAAGTTCATTTCCTTTATGGTAGAAATATTCGGCTGGTTTGCCATCGGGGTTATCGGGTAGTTTTTGATTTTTCATCCAGGCATTCCTCACCAATGCCAGATTTTTTTTTGCTGTGCCATTGTGAGGGTTCATCATAAGCGATTTTGTAATATGTTTATAGGCAATATCATATTCGCCAATCATGTAGTACGAAAGGGCAAGGTTCGACAAAGTCATGGCATTTTTCATATTGCCCTTCTCGTAATATTCAATCGACTTTCTGAATTTGCGTTGCTCGTAATACGCATAACCCAACTTGAACCAGGCATCGCCAAAATTGGGGTTAATTTCGAGCGATTTATTCAATTGCAATATCCCGGCTTGCATTAGCGAATCTTTTTTGATTTCGTCTTTTTCTTTTACAGATAGATTGATAAGCTCGCTGCCATAATGTTTTCGGAGTTGTGAGCTATTTCCCCCATGAACAATATCAGAAGAAAAAAGAGTGTAATTATTTTCCCATGCAGGATTCCTGCTAATAGTACGCACCGAAAACAATAGCAGTATCGTAAAGCTTAGTGCTGTAAACCATGCTATTTTTTTTATGTTGATATTTTTTATTTCTGTTGAAATTCCATCAGGCATCAGTTTAAATAGAAAATAGGCCAGCATAATAGAAAATGCAAGAATGGGTGCATACAAAAACCGTTCGGCCATTATCCCTCCACGCATAAGAATAAACGCAATGCCAACCGATAAAGTAATTCCGAAGTAAATAATTGAAAAACTGATGAGGTTACGGCGTTTCAGGTTTTTTATTTTCAGAATAATTAAAACAACAATAATAATCAAAACAAATAAAACAAGCGGATTTGCAAAGTCAACTACAGGAATTTGATTGTATGAATAATCATACAGTAATTGCAGTGGAAATACGGTGCGGTAAAAATACATTCCAAGAATATACAATGCCGTAGGTATCCGTCCCGACATTTCCTGATATGGATATACATTAATATATGATGGCGGTGTTCCGCTAAGGCTGCCAATCATGGCTTGTTTTAATATCAGAAACAGTATAGAAACCCCAATAAAACTTAGCGATAACCAGACTATTCTTTTATTGTTCTGATTACTAAAAAACCAAAGTAAAAGCGGTATAACTGCCAGACTGGTTATTGCGGTTTCTTTCGACATAAGTGCAAGGAAATAAAACAGCCATGACAGGATTAACATATGCAGTCGTTTATGCCCAGTATATTTCCAAATAAACCAAAATGCGAGAATTGAATTCAGGAAAGCCAAAATCTCATCCCTGCTTTTTATGTTTGCAATTACTTCGGTATGTACGGGGTGGGCAATAAATAAGAGGCTTACGAAAAGGGCAAAAAGGATTTTTCCTCGAAAAACAGAATTCAGAAAAAGAAAAAGAAAAAGGCCTGTAAGTGCATAGAGTAAAACATTAAAAAAGTGCATTACATGGGGATTATTGCCAAAAACCTCAACCTCCAATGCAAAGCTAATCTGGGATAAGGGTCTGTAATAGCCGAGGTTTTGCTGCGATCCGCTCCAGTAATTTGTCGAGAGTAAATCGTCAATTCCATCCACGCCCTGCTGAACAAAGCGTTGCTCAACGATAAGGGGAAGGTCATCAAGCACAAAATTATTCATTATGCTATTGCCATACAATATAAAGGCAAAAACAAAAGGAATCCACATCAGGTATTTTAATGGAGATAGTGTTTTTGCTGCTTTTGGAATTTGGTTTTCCGGTTTCTGTATTTTCTTCTTTTTCTCCGGCTTCATAGGGAAAATTTATCTATTGTTGGGTTTTTTATGCAGGTAATTTTTAAGGTTTTTATTAACTGTATCAACTCCTTTCAAATAATAGGATTGAATGTCTGTGCCCAAAAGATACTCTCTCATAGAATTCTTTCTTTTCCTGCAATCCTATTCTCATGTAGTTTATCGGTTAAATCTATGAAAACGTCATCGTCCATATCTTTTAGAGATCCGGCAAAAGATAGTATTTCATCGTTGCTACTATTTATATCGTCAATTTGATTAAGGAAATACTCTAATCTCAATAGTTTTTTCTGACTAAAAGTACTTAAACGGTTCATCAATTTATTCCTCATTTTATAAGTGGTCTCAGTCATTTTATAAATTATTAATTTTTCTACAAATTTATGAAGTTAATTCTAAAACAACAAAGTAAACCCGGATTTGCCTTTCTCAAACTTCTAAATTTCGGCCTCGAAAAACTTTATTTGCTGACGACAAATAAAATCTCTGAAATTTTCAGGCTTTTCTTATATCGCATTTCGATGTGTCAAAACTGCCCGAAATGTTGCTTACAAACCCTCCGGTCGAACTCATTGTGTATGAGCCAATCTCCCAGATCAAGTCAATTGAGAGTTCCTGTTTTGCAGACAGTTTTTTACAAATGTAAGAAAAATCCAGCGAATGAATCTTCAATATAAATGAGCTTCAAAAAATTTTAAAGTCTTATCCGTTTTGTTGTAAACTCATAGCCGTGCTCTTTTAATTCATCTAAAACCGGTCTGTAAAGTTCCGGCAAATTCGGAGGCATCCGCAAACCTATGGCCTTAATTTTTTCATCAACTATCAATCGCGAAGAAATGGCAGTTGGAAGTGCAACAGCTCTCGACATTGCTGTTTCTCCGGTAGGATCACCCCTGACAATCATTGTAGCAATCCTCTTTTCTTTTATACCTCCATTAAATTCAGCAATAATCTCAATATGCAGGATTATCATATCTATTTCTCCCGGGGCATAAGCCATCTTTTCGAGCATCCTGTTTAAAAGAACATCCAGATTTGTTCCGTCGTCAAGAGGTATCGGTTCGCTGTCGAAAAACCCTAACCATTTTATTCTATGTATGAAATCGGAGTTAACATCAAGCTTAAGATAATTTGCAACATGTTTTTGTATATTTTCTCCTGATGCTCTATCAATCAGAGAGCTTGTAAATTGAAGAAATGTTTTATTTTTGAAATTGTTGGATTTCTCATTTTCAAATAATCCAAGTTCTTTCAGGTATCTCATATTATTGCAATAACCTGAGTATCTTAAAAGTCCCCGGTAAAAGGAAATGTTTTTATCCAAACCAAATGGTTCAATATATTTTTCAACATCTTTATTTGGATAAGTTTCAAAAATACCAAGATCGTCAATCTCGACATACCAGAAGTTTTCAAAAAGCTTATCTCCCGGAATATGAATTTTTTTGCCATCCTTGAAATATGCCGCAGCAGTTTGCGCAGCCACAAAAACAGTGGAAGGGTCCCATGAGAATTTGTAGCCCATTGGATTATTATTTGATCTAAACGAAGGGATACCACTTCCATAAGAATTAATGCTTAACACCCGGCCATTCTCTTTTTTTATTTGGTCGAGTAGCATCTGTGTACCAAAATGATCCATTCCTGGAACCTCTCCGAGTTCATTTAAAATCAGTATTCCTTGTTTTTCAACTTCATCTTTCAAATCCATTAAGGCAGGAATTTCATAGGATGCAGTTACCATGTTTACCTTAAATTTTAAACAAGATTTGGCAATTATTAAATGTACTGGTTTTGGAACCATACTTATAACCAAATCCGACTGCTCAATAACATTATCAAGTTGTTTGGTATCGTTGTTTTTCCATTCATAAGCAATACATTCCGGTCTGTTTGCTTTTATGTTTTTTGCTTTTTCAATATATTGATCGACCAAAAATATCCTGTATCCATTTTTTTCAATGAAGTAATCAACCATTGGTTTTACCATTAAGCCTGCCCCAATGATTGTTATAGTCTTAATTTCTTTCATTTCTATTGCCTTATCAAAAAGGTTTTTGGTTTGAAAAATTAATTTATGTTTCCTGCTACGAAAGTAATACAGGTAAGTTATTTTTCAATAGTACTACTTAAAAAAATTATGGGATTATTATACTTTGTCGGTTGAATTTGAATCCAAAGCTCTCTAACTCTTCAAGCACAGGTTTGTAAAGCTCAGGCAGGTTGGGGGGCATTCTTAATCCTGTTGCTTTTATTTTACCTTCTAAAATTAATCTGGCAGAAATTGCAGCCGGCAGGGCTACCGCTCTCGACATGGCCGAGTCGCCATAAGGTATCCCTTTATTTACCATTGTGGCGAGCCGTTTTTCTTTCCTGCTATTTTCAAATTCTGCAATTACTTCAATGTGTAAAATAATCATATCGCTTTCGTGTGGGGCATAAGCCATACGCTTTAACATTCTGTCGAGCAGTACATCTATTTTTGTACCCTCTTTTAAATCTATTGTCCTGTCATCAAAAAGTCCGAGCCATTTTAAACGAAGTATTATGTCGGCATTATTAAAAACGTTTAAATATTTAGCCACTTTAAGTTCGAGGTCTTTAACCGAATCGCTCCCAATTAATGAGGCCATTAGCTGGCGATAAGTAACATTCGAAAAATTATGCACCTCTTTTTTATCGAGAAAGCCCAACTCCATAATGTTTCTTAGGTTATTGCAATAACCCGAATATCGGAGTAATCCTCTGTAAAATGTTGCATCGGAAGAAAGGCCAAATGGTTTTACATATTTTTCAACATCTTTATTCGGATATGTTTCAAAAGTTCCAAGGCCTTCTATTTCTGTTAGCCAGAAATGTGTGAAGAGCTTATCGCCCGGAACTTTTACTTTTTTACCTTTATCAATATACTGGGCTGCGGTTTGAGCTGCAACAAAAACTGTATTAGGATCCCACGAAAACTTGTACAACATGGGGTTGTTATTATGTTCATAAGCCGGGAGGCCGCTACCATACGATTTCAGGCTAAGGACTTTCCCCCCTTCTTGTTTAATTTCATCAAGAAGAAGCTGGGTGCCAAAGTGATCGATTCCGGGAACTTCGCCCAATTCATTTAAAAACAGAAGGCCTTTAGCTTTTACCTCTTTATCGAGGGCTATAAGTTCAGGGATTTCATAAGCTGTTGTCAGCATATTTTTATTACACCGAAGGCATGATTTGGCCACATTAATATGCATAGGTTTTGGAACCATACTTATAACGATATCCGCTTGCGATACAATTTCATCAAGTGCTTCCGGTTCGCCTGCCGACCATCTAACGGCGGTTCCCAGCTTTCGACCATCAATAACTTTTTCTGCTGTTGTAACTGTACGGTTTACCATAAAAACCTGGTATCCACATTTGTCAATAAAATAATCGACAAGTGGCTTTGTCATTTTACCTGCTCCAATTATTGCTACTTTTTTCCTCTTCGACCCAAAGTCAGTATTTAAATTTTTCATAATAGCTAAAAGTATTTGTTTAAGAATATATGGTAAAGATATACTATTTTGATAAAATTAACCTGAAGCTATTTTAGTTCTTCAAATTGTGCATATTAAATAGAAAAACCCGGATAGAGGTCCGGGTCTTTTTATGCATATTCTTGTATATCCTATTTGAATTTTGCCCACAACTGCTCGCGGTAATCTTCGCGGTTGGGAGGCTTGCAATCGTCGATTGAGTCAATATGTTTTGTGGTATAGATCATGCCATCAAGGAATTCCGGGGCACGGTTCATACTTTCTCCAATGTTTATCAGCACCGATTCTCCATTTTTGATAATTCCCTGTTCCAAAGCCTCAAAGAAACCACCCACTGCAACTGTAGAGGCAGGGCCAATTTTCAATCCAATTTCAAAGGCAATCAAACGGGCCACATCAATGGCCTTGCCTTCGTCGAAAGTGATTATCTCTCCTTTGCTTTTGTGAACAAGGTCGGCGATAATAGGGAAGGTAGCCGGGTTTCCGGTTGCCAGCGTGGGCACAATTGTAACAGGGTTATCGTAAATCGGATAGTCTTTTCTCCAGCCTTCCGGGAAATTATTCTCTTTGGCTTTTTTCCAGCCCGCTGTCATTGGGTCGCAACCACTGGGCTGCACCATAACAAAGCGTGGCAATTTTTCGGGATAGCCAAGTCCTTTTATTTCTCTTATCCCTTTATCAATTGCAATGGGACCGGTGCCGCCACTTAATGCCTGAACATAAACATCTGGCAGTTCGCCGGTTTGGCGAAGCCATTCCCAGACCATTGTTTTCTTGGCTTCAACACGCATTGGGTCGGTGTTTCCGCCAGAAAGAAGGATTTTATACTTTTCGGAATATTGGGCAGCAATTTTTTTGGCCAGAGCATAATCGCCATTTACCCTAAACACTTTTTGGCCGTAAGCACTTATCTCGGCCTCGTTGGCGCGCAGGGCATCGTTTGGGATAAAAACCGCAAGCGAAATACCTGCTTCGGCAAGGTAATGCGCAAACGACGAAGCGATGTTCCCGGTACTTGCCACGGTATATTGCTTAACCCCATTCTCTTTTAAAACGCTGGCGGCAACCGATGCGGCCACATCTTTAAATGTGTTGGTCCCCTGGTTAATATCGTTGCGGTAAACATTTACTTTCAGATCGAGGCCATAATTTTCGCGGGCAAAATTTTCGAGTATGCCCCAGTGCTGCACAGGGATTACGCCCTCGCCACGTGTTACGATATTTTTTTTGTCCTCGAGCGGAAGGAAATCGAAATAATGAAATACACTTGTAGCTTCCGAATTGGGGGCATCTATTAATTTTTTGATGTCAGCCTTATTGCGCGAATATTCCACATCGACCCATTTATTTCCACAACTTGGGCATTTCTGGAAATTCTCGAACCAGTGGCTCATACTTTCGATAATTGTACCGCACTCGCGGCAACGTAGATGGTATTTGTTTTTTGGTTTTGTCATTATAAATGTTTTTTGCAAATTAACAAAAATATTGCTTTTAAGAGCCACGCTTTATCAAAAAATGAGGGGGTGTACGACAGATTTCCCAATTCGGAAAAATCATTGATAATTTCAGAAAATTCTCTGGAGTAATGGAGTGTTGGAGTAATTAATGATAAATTTTGAACTCATCATTTACGTAACGCCCTAACCCAGATAAACTGGAAAAAAATAATTGCCACAGATTCACAGATTATAAATAAAAATAATGCTATTGCAAATAATTATTCACAGATTTCAAACTACCTTTGGTAGTTTGTTTTGTGAAAATTTATTCTGGTAAATTCCTTTTAATCTGTGAACTTTTTCATGAACACCTATAAAATTATATAATATTGTGAGTAATCTGTGGCGTTTTTTGTTCCTTATATATTTTCTGCCAAAAAATACACAGCCTGCCCTGCTTTTTTACGGGGAATATCAGAAATAAGATACTAATGCAAATCGCAGATAGTTGCGATATATTGCGAATGGAATCGCAAATAGTTGCGATAATTTGCGAATGGAATCGCAGATAGTTGCGATAATTTGCGATTCTTCGTAAAATTCTTTGTATTTTGCGGAAAATTATTTGTCATGGTAAATAGAAGAACTGCAAAAATGATGGACAGACGCCTGTCTGACAAAAAAGCCCTTATCCTGCTTGGAGCAAGACAAACAGGAAAAACAACTTTCCTGAAAAAGTACCTGAAAGGAAAAAAGGATTGTTTGTGGTGGAATGGTGACAATTCTGATATCAGGAAAATACTGAAAGAACCCAATACCAGTATGCTTAAACGTTTGATTGGCCGAAGTAAATTCCTGATTATCGATGAGGCCCAAAGGATAGAAGATATTGGTATTTGTATTAAACTGATAATTGATGAAATACCATCAGTAAAGGTGATTGCAACAGGATCGTCGTCGTTTGAGCTGGCCGGCAAACTAAACGAACCACTAACGGGCAGGAAATGGGAATTTAAAATGTTTCCATTGAGTTATGCCGAAATGATAGACCACCATGCTTATCTCGAAGAAAAACGAATGTTTGAGCAACGCATGGTTTATGGCTATTACCCCGAAGTGGTAAGTAGCCCGGGTGAAGAGAAAGAAGTTTTGGAGGAACTTATCAATAGTAGTTTGTACAAAGACATCCTGAACCTTGATAAAATATTAAAACCACAGGCACTTGAGAAATTGGTACAGGCACTTGCCTTTCAGATTGGCCATCAGGTTTCGTACAGCGAACTGGGCCAGATTACCGGCTTAGACAATCAAACAGTAGAAAAGTATATCGACCTTTTGGAGAAAGCATTTATTATTTTTCGATTAAACTCATTTAGCCGAAACCTGCGAAACGAATTAAAAAAAAGCCGAAAAATATATTTTTACGACAATGGCCTGCGCAATGCAGTAATCAGGCAATTTGGCCCAATTCATCTAAGGCAGGACATGGGCGAATTGTGGGAAAATTTCATGATAAGCGAAAGGCAAAAACATTTGGAGCAGAACAGGGTATATGTGAATAAGTTTTTTTGGCGTACCAAAGACCAACAGGAAATTGACTATATCGAAGAGCTAAACGGGCATTTCGATTTGTTTGAGTTTAAGTGGAATCCCAGGCGCAAGGCCAGGCTACCGGGCAGCTTTAAACAGGCCTACCCAAA
Source organism: Bacteroidota bacterium (assembly GCA_034721995.1). GTDB lineage: Bacteria > Bacteroidota > Bacteroidia > Bacteroidales > M50B96 > JAIOYV01. The sequence continues at coordinate 422 of JAYENH010000672.1, read as the reverse complement.
CCATTCCTTTTCTGTTGTTACACCGGAAAACCACGATACTTTTGTCCTTGATGAGATTGTGAAGTAAATATCTTTCTGTAACTAACCTAATTGTTATATTCAACAATGGGCATTTTTAATTTCCCGGGTTACACATTTTTAGTAATGTTGGGTTTTATGCTATGTAAAAAAACCTAAGAAGTTTTCGAGATATCGCTACTAAAATTTGTGCTTAGTTGCAAATGCAGGCCACATTCGGTTTTTGTGCCATTTTGCCAACGTCCGCTGCGTTCGCCCTGTGCAAAATTCCCTGGTGCCGTACAAACATTGGGGGCGCAGCCAATCGAAGAATAGCCAAATTTGTAAAGGCTGTGATATGGCACTTCGTATTTGTGAAGGTAATTCCAAACATCGTCCCATTTCCAGTTTATCAATGGGTGGAT
>JAYENH010000671.1:0-9640 GCA_034721995.1 Bacteroidota bacterium | reverse complement strand
AAAAGAGCGGAAAATGCTTTATGAGTACTTTTTAGCCGACCCGCTTTTGGGAAAATTCTTTGAACCCTTCATGTTTGAACAACTTCCTGCTACCGACCAAAAAGTTGATGCTGTATATTTACAGGAAGTTGAACGCTGTGATATCTATCTTGGAATTCTTGGTAAAGGCTATGGGTTTGAAGATGCTGAAGGAGTTTCACCTACCGAACGGGAATTTGACCATGCCACAAAACATAATAAAACACGGCTCATATTTATTGCCGATGTTGAAAACAGAAATATTAAAGAAATTAATTTCATCAATAAAGTTCAGGATGTATTGGTCAGGAAATCTTTCTCAGCTATTGGCGAATTAAAATCATCGGTTTATGCATCTTTGGTGAAATATTTAATGGAAAAAGAAATTATCAGGACCGCCCCTTTTGATGCTTCTATTGATGGTAAAGCAAGTATTGATGATATTGATTCTGAAAAAATCAGGCAGTTTATACGTCTTGCCAAACTAAAACGTGGTTTTGCCCTTGAAGAAAGTGTAGAGCCGGAGATTCTTTTAACCCACCTGAATTTAATGGAAGGAAAGCGTGTTAAAAATGCTGCTGTTTTATTGTTTGGCAAAACTCCCCAACGCTTTTTCATCACCTCCGAAATACGCTGTGCCTATTTTCAGGGCATAGAGGCTGTAAAACCAATCCAATCGTACAAAGTATTTAAAGGCGATGTTTTTGAATTGGTGAACCAGGCAGTTGATTTTGTACTAAATAAATTAGATTACAGAATTGAAACCCGCAAAGATCATATACAAATTCCCGGAAGTTATGAAATACCGAAAGAGATTATTGCAGAAGCTATTGTAAATGCAGTTGTGCATCGCGATTATACCAGCAATGCAAGTGTTCAGGTAATGATGTTTCGTAACCGTGTAGAAGTTTGGAACCCCGGCTCACTGCCTTTGGGATGGACTACCGAAAAATTAAAGAAACTCCATAATTCAGTTCCGGCAAATCCCCTTTTGGCAGAGCCAATGTATCTTACGGCATATATCGAAAGATTGGGCACCGGCACAACCGATATGATAAAAAAAGCAAAAAAAGCCGAACTGAAAGAACCTGTTTTTATTCAGGAGGATATGTTCAGAACTATTGTTTATCGTGAACAAACCGAACAAGTAAAGAAACAAGTAAAGGAACAAGTAAAGGAACAAGTAAAGGAACAAGTAAAGAATATTGTTTTGGTTTGCAGTAGTGATTTATCTGTAATTGAATTAATGTCGTTACTTGAATTGAAGGGCCGCAGAAACTTTTTGCAAAATTACTTATATCCAGCTCTTGAATTTACATATTTGGAAATGACTCAGCCTGATTCCCCAAAAAGTCCAACTCAAAAATATCGCCTTACTAAAAAAGGCTTAGCTTTAAAAAGTAGGATAAAATGATATATCAAAGATTAATAGAACCTGTTTTTATTCAGGAAGATATGTTTAGGACTATTGTTTATCGTGAACAAACCGAACAAGTAAAGGAACAAGTAACCGAACAAGTTACAGGGCAAGTTACAGGGCAAGTTACAGGGCAAGTTACAGGGCAAGTAAAACGGCTGATTTTATTGTGTGAAAATGAATCTTCCAGAAGCGAACTAATGGTTCTTCTGAATTTGAAAGGGCGTGATAATTTTGAAAAATCCTTGAACTTAGAACTCAAAACAAATGGCAGATAAAAGAATTGACTTAAATGATAAACCTGAGATGTCGTTTTTAGACCACCTCGAAGAATTACGATGGCATTTGCTACGATCAATAGTGGCTATTTTTGTGTTTGCTATTGTGGCATTTGTATTTCATAACTTTATTTTCGACAACATTATCCTTGCTCCAAAAGCTCCCGAATTTTGGACTAATCAAAAATTGTGTGCCTTAGGTAGCTTTTTAAATATTTCATCGCTGTGTATTAATTCGGCACCATTCAAAATAATAAATATCAGCATGGCCGGTCAATTTTCAACCCACATAATTGTATCGCTTGTATTGGGAGTAATCCTTGCTTTCCCATACATTTTTTGGGAGTTTTGGCGATTTGTGAGTCCGGCACTTTACGAAAACGAGAGGAAAAACTCGCGAGGTGCTATTTTTTATACTTCATTACTTTTTGGCATGGGGGTGTTGTTTGGGTATTATTTAATTGTTCCCCTTTCGGTACATTTCCTCGGATCTTATAATGTGAGCGAACAAGTTGAAAATACTATCAATTTGCGTTCGTACATTTCTACAGTAACATCGGTGGTATTGGCAGGTGGAATAATTTTTGAATTACCAATACTTGTGTTTTTTCTTGCAAAAGCAGGATTAGTTTCGTCTGAGTTTTTGCGGAAATACCGCAAACATTCGATAGTTGTGATTTTAGCTTTATCGGCAATAATTACACCCCCCGATGTTTTTAGCCAGGTATTAGTTTGTCTGCCATTGTTTTTACTATACGAAATTGGAATTTATATTGCAAAGCGCATTGAGCTAAAATCAAGTTTAAAATAGTCAACAATTTTATTCAACAATTCCGCATAAATTTTCTTTCATGGAGTTAATCATCGACTCAAATAAAATTCGCCCATCTGTATTACCAAGCTCGTCGTCGGAAGCCCTTTCCGGGTGGGGCATCATTCCGTAAACATTTTTTTTGGCATTACAAATTCCAGCAATATTTTCTATTGAACCATTTGGGTTGGCATCTTTCGATACTTTTCCGTTTTCGTCGCAATAGCGAAAAAGTATCTGATGGTTTTCGTTCATTTCTTTAAGTGTAGCAGCATTGGCATAATATCTTCCTTCGGCGTGGGCAATAGGAATTTTCAAAGCTCTGTCGCTATCAATTTTTCGTGTAAGGCATGTGGAATGGTTTACAATACTGACAGATATATTTTTGCAAATAAATTTTTGGTTGACGTTGTGGAGAAGAGCACCCGGCAAAAGTCCCGATTCGCATAAAATCTGGAATCCATTACATACACCAAAAACAAATCCTCCCCTGTTTGCAAAATCAATTACTTTTTCCATTATAGGCGAAAAACGGGCAATGGCCCCCGAACGCAAATAATCGCCATAAGAAAATCCTCCGGGAAGAATTACAGCATCAACATTCTGTAAATCTGTGCTTTTATGCCACAATTCTACAACTGTTTGTTCCAGTATCTCACGTAAAACATAAATCATATCATGATCGCAATTGGAACCGGGAAAAATGACTACACCAAACTTCATAACATTAATTTTAAAAAGATTTTCAAAGATAGATATTATTCAATAGTAAGCAAGACAGTTCTTTGTTCTCAGTCTAAAATCAGTAGTTACAGTTCTCAGATAGTTGCTAATAGACAGTTTCAATCGTGTATTTAATTTTTTTGTAAAGCTCTCAAATTTGCAATCGCCAAAAAACTCTTTTAATAAAACCTCAAGTGCAATTGCAATCTTATTAATATTAACGATTGAAATATTTCTTATTACGATTTATTTATTTCACAGTCCTTGCTATTTTTGCATCTTATTAAAATGAAATTTATTATGAAAAAATTCCTTGTAAGTATTTTAATGTTTGTGTTTGCTTTTCAGGTTGTGGCTCAGGTAGAGCGCGACGAATGGGTAACAAACAAATGGAACAACGGTAAAAAAATGAGTGAAGGCACCATGCGCTTTGGGCAGGAAAAAGGCCGCTGGAAATATTGGAACAAGAAAGGACAACTTATTCAGGAAACCGATTTTAAAGCCGGACGCGTGCACGGCAAACTTATATATTATTACGAGGGAACTACACAAAAACAAAACGAAGGCGATTTTAAAGAAGGCATTGCACACGGGCTTTTTCTTGAATGGTACGAAAAAGGAAAACGAAAAACCAGCGGATATTTCAAAAGAGGCCTCGAAGATAGCTTGTGGACGTATTGGTATAATAATGGAGAAAAACAGAAAACGGAATACCGGTTTCCCGATGGTTCGAAGGAGATTATTAATTATTGGGATAATAAAGGAAGAAGGATTGTAAAACAAGGAAATGGCAGGATTGAAAATTTTTATCCAAATGGCAAGCTAAAAGAAAAAGGTGTTTATAAAAATGGCTACCGCGATGGAAAATGGGAGGAGTATTTTTCGGACGGGAAAACTAAAAGCCTCTCGTATTATAAGAATCAGAAAAAAACAGGTAAGTGGGAAGAATGGTTTGCTAACGGAAATAAAAAAAGTGAATATTCATACAAAAACGGCCTTAGTATTTTATGGTTCGAGGATGACCAAAAAATGAGTGAAGGCCATATAAAAGATGGCGAAAGAGATGGTCAATGGGTTTCGTATTACACAAATGGCAATTTAAAACTAAAGGTTGGCTACAGCATGGGCAAGTACCATGGAACTATGGAAAAATATTTCGAGTCAGGAAAAATGGAAACAACAATGAATTTCGATCAGGATATAAAATCGGGACCGGCAACATGGTATTTTGAAAATGGGAAACCCGACATCGAAGGGAATTTTAGAAACGATATGCAGGAAGGCAAATGGACATACTGGCGAACCGACGGGCAAAAAGGTAACGAAGGTTTTTACAAAGCAAATAAAATGCATGGCAAATGGACTTACTGGTATGCCAATGGCTCGATATGGAAAGAAGGAGAATACAACATGGATTTAAAAACAGGCCGTTGGATTGTGTATTTCGAGAACGGTAAAAAAGAACATGAAGGAGATTTCAAGGATGGCAAAGAAACCGGGTTCTGGCAACAATGGTACGAAGACGGAAAAATTAAATCGGAAGGATATTTTACTGAAGGGGAAATAGATGGACAATGGAAAGGCTGGCACGAAAACGGCAATAAAAGCTACGAAACTTACTATAAAAATAATTTCAAAGATGGCCATTGGACGTACTGGTTCGACAATGGCAAACCACAATACGAAGCCACTTACACGGATACATTGCTGAATGGCCCTTATCAGGTATGGAACGAAACAGGACAACCATTAATTTCCGGTAATTATTTGATGGGCGAAAAAGATGGCGAATGGAAATATTACAGTTCACGTGGCACATTATTGCGCGAAGAACAATACAAAAACGGAAAAGCCCATGGCTCATGGAAATCGTGGTATGAGTACGGTTCATTAAAAAACGAGATTAACTATAAAAAAGGATTAAAGCACGGAAAAGCTGTGTATTACAGACCACAAGGCGAGGTTTATTTCGAAGCAATTTACAAAGCGAACAAGTTGGATAAAACAAAAATCGATCAACGCGAAAAATAATGCAGGAAACATCCCGCACAAGGATAATAGGTATTCTGGCTCATGTTGACGCCGGAAAAACTTCACTTTCCGAAAATATGCTTTTTCGGGCAAATGCCATAAAAAACCTTGGCAGTGTCGACAATGGCACAAGTGTAACCGATTGGTTAGATATTGAGAAAGAACGTGGCATTTCTGTACGTGCTGCCGATACATCTTTTTTCTGGCAGAATTACAAAATCACTTTGATCGATACTCCCGGGCATGTCGATTTTTCTTCAGAGGTTGAGCGCAGCCTTAGCATTCTTGATGGTGCTGTTTTGCTAATTTCAGCCGTGGAAGGTATTCAGCCACAAACCGAAGTTTTAATCGAAGCTCTTCAGAAATTAAAAATACCTTTCCTGATTTTTCTGAATAAAACTGATCGTGCCGGTGCCGACATAGAATTGGTGATTCAGGAACTCGAAAAAGATTTCAGCATAAAATGTTTTAATGCTTTTGAAATTAAAAACGAAGAATATGCCAATGTAACAATTTCTAAATTTTGGGATGAGAGTAATTATTCCAGGCATCTTGAATTAATTGAACGAATTGCCGAAAACGACGAAAATCTTCTTGAAAAATATTTAAACGATAAATTAATTTCTTTTGATGATTTAAGCAGAAGTTTAAAACATGCTTCCCTAAACCAAACCCTTGTTCAGGTAATTCCGGGATCGGCAAAAACAGGCATCGGGATTAACGAACTTTTAAATACAATTGTTGATTTTCTCCCTGCACCAACAGGCAGTAGTAAAGGCAACTTGACGAGCATTGTTTATAAGATAATGCACGATAAAAACATTGGGCGGCTTGTTGGTGTGCGATTATTCGATGGATTATTAAAAGTGCGAGATACTGTTTCGTCGGGCAATGGAAAAACCGAAAAAGTAAATCAGATAAGAAAATACCGAGGGCAGGTTTTCGATCAGGCAGACTGTTTGCAGGCTGGCGAAATTGGCTATGTTGCAGGCTTGTCATCGTTTAATATTGGCGATGCTGTTGGCTTGCATCCTGCAAAAAAACAAAAATTTAGTTTCGATCTACCTTTGCTTACCGTACAGGTTTTCCCGCTAAACAAACCCGATTATTCAATATTGGCCAAAGCCTTACAAATCCTTTCGATCGAAGACCCATTGTTAAGTTTTGAATGCTTGCGCGAAGAACAAGAACTGCACATAAAAATAAGGGGGATTATCCAAACCCAAATTTTATCAGGTATACTAAAAAGCCGATTTAATATTGAAGCCGAATTTGGCAAGCCAACAGTTATCTACAAAGAAACCATTGCTAAACGTGGATTTGGATACGAAGCATACACAATGCCAAAACCATGTTGGGCCGTAGTTAAATTCCTGATCGGGCCAGGCGAAAGAGGTTCTGGCGTAGTTTACGAATCGAAAGTTAGTGTAAACAAAATAAAGCAGCGTTACCAAAACGAAGTGGAGCGTACCATCTCAAAAGCATTGAAACAGGGGATAAAAGGCTGGGAAGTTACCGATGTAAAAATTACCCTTGTCGATGGCGAAGACCATGAAGTACATTCTAATCCCGGCGATTTTATTCTGGCCACGCCAATTGGCATTATGAAAGGGCTTGAAGAAAATGGTACAACATTACTCGAACCAGTCCTTAGCTTTAAAATTTCGGCTCCCGATGACAGTCTTGGAAAAATTGCTGCCGATTTACACAAAATGCGGGCAACATTTGAGAACCCTGATTTTGAAAACAGTAAGGTAAAACTTACAGGCCTGGTTCCTTTGTCTACATCGTTGGATTATGCCATACGCCTCGGTTCGGTAACCGGGGGCAAAGGAAAATTCTCCACCCGTTTTTCAGGATACCAGGCCATTGCCAACGACTTGGGCGCAACACGGAAATTCAAAGGCATAAGTCCGCTCGATCGGTCAAAGTATATTTTAAAAATGCGGGGAGCTATTACGGAGTAAGCTTGAAAATTTTATTGCTGCTGAATTAATACAATATCGTAATCCGGTTGGTTCAGGTCCATCAGTAAAAACATGGCCAAGATGTGCATCGCAGTTGTTGCAGCGAACCTCTTCGCGCACCATGCCATGACTGTAATCTTTCACCACTTTTATTGTTTTCTCGTTCCTGATATCACTGAAACTTGGCCAGCCACAAGCAGAATGAAATTTGGATTGTGAGCTAAAAAGTGTTTCGCCACAGCAAACACATTCATAAAAACCTTTTTCCGAGAAATCGTTGTATTTGCCCGTAAATGCCCTTTCGGTACCATTTTCGCGTGTAACGTGAAACTGTAAGGGGGTTAATATTTTTTTCCAATTTTCCATACTTCTTATTTGTGTGCTAATTTCATCGAAACTTAACTGACCGGGAGCAGTTTTGTTTTCAGGATTAATCGAAGCATAAGTAAATTCTGCTCCAAGTTCCAAAGATTTTATCCGGCTTTCCTTTCCATGTTCTCCCATCCCCAATGCCACAATATTATTGAAATGTTCGTATAATTTATAAATTATTGCAAGATCGGATTTCTGATTTATCATGCAGGAAATTTTAACGAGGTCGGCATTTGCATCAAAACAATTCCCTGCAATTTGTTTTAGCTTTTTTTCTGAAGGTGTATCTATATAATTATGGTATGAAATTATAATACGGCATTGCTTTTTCTTTGCCACTTCAGTAATTTCTTTTTTGTAATTTTCTTCTGATTCCAGTTCTATATCAATATAAGCGGCTCCCGATTCAATAGCAACAAGTAGCATATCTTTTCTTTTGGCATTGCTCAGTTTTCCATTACGGTATGTGGCAATTATTCTTTTTCCTGATTCAAAAATCTCTTTAATTTCAGCAATAGAAAAATCAAACATATCGAGCCGGATTTCGCAAAGCGGATATTTCTTTACTGCCGCTAAACATTCGTCGAAACTTATGTTACCAAGACTTACACAAATCCTGTTTTCGATATTTTTCATTCTGTTCTGTTTTTTCCCGCAGATTACGGAGATTTTCGCCGATGGTTTTTATTGTCTTTTAGTGCAATTTTTAATTCTTCAAGCTTAATAATTTTTATTGTGGCTTTTCCGATATCGTCAAGTAAAATAAAATGAATGGAATTATTATCGCACTTTTTGTCTTTTATAAGCCTGTCGAAAATTATATTAAAATTGATATTCGTACTTGCAGGCAATCCGTAAGCAGTTATCAGTTTTTCAATTCTTTCTGTTTTTTCTTCTGAAATCAGTTTATAATAATTCGATAAACGTGCAGCCGATACCATCCCAATACTGATTGCTTCGCCGTGAGTTAACCCCGAAACACTTTCTATTGCATGTCCCAGCGTATGCCCAAAGTTTAGTTTTCGCCGTTCGCCTTTTTCGGTTTCATCAATATTAACAATACCGGCCTTTATTTTTATTGATGAAAGAACAAGCTTTTCAATTATTTCGGGCTTTAGAGATAAAGCACTTTTAATATTATTTTCGAGAAAGGAAAACATTTCTTCATCAGCAATCAAACAATGTTTTATAATTTCGCCAAAGCCGGAGCGTATTTCTTTTTCAGGCAGGGTATTTAAAAGAGAGTGGTCGCAAATTACAAACTGCGGTTGGTTAAATGTGCCTATCATGTTTTTATAATTCCGAAAATTGACCCCGTTTTTGCCGCCGGTACTCGCATCAACCTGCGATAAAAGACTTGTAGAAACAAAACCGAAATTCATACCACGCATATATGTCGAGGCTACATAACCGCTTATATCGCACACAATTCCACCGCCAAACCCCAGGATAAAAGTAGAACGATCGGCATCAAGTTTCATGAGCTTTTCATAAATACTTTCTATTGTACTTAAGTTTTTATTTATCTCGCCGGGCCGTATTACAATTGTAATAAAATCAGTAAATAATGATGAATAGTGTTTCATTAAATTTGCATCGGTAATTACAATAACTTTTCCGGCAGGTAAATACTTGTTTAAGTTTCCGATCTTTTCCCCAATCAAAATCTGTGATTGATTGTTTTTTCCTTCAATTATAAATTTTTGCATCGTATTCCGAATAATTTACAAAGTTATAAAAATCAGAATAACACAGTTCCACTTATGTTTTCTTATCTGTTTTATTGAGGCTCTGGCATTTGTGATGCGCATGTACAACAGCTTTGGCCTGTAGCTATTCATGTCTGCCTGACAGCAGTCAGGTTTAACTACTTCGGGCATTTTTCATAAACCATTAAAAGTAGTTTACACTTTTTCAGCCTCAATAATTATTTCGCACCTACGGAGCTTATGTACATGGCTATTTCTGTTTCTATAAATATATCGTTCCTACGGAACTGTTAATTATTGACTTATCATACATC
>JAYENH010000670.1:0-2190 GCA_034721995.1 Bacteroidota bacterium | reverse complement strand
TTTCTTCATGGCCTTATTCGAACAGCAACAGAGGGCTGCCCTGCGGGTTTTTGTATTCATTAAAATATCAATTTCAATTCAGCGGCCTTTGCGCTTTCCTTTAAAATCGAAATTTTAAAGGAAATGCCCTCCGGGTTCTCATTTTCTAAACAATTAAATATCAATTCTTCATTGCACGTGACAGGCATAAAAAACTTGGCAGATTTGATTTCTTTAAGGACAAGTTTTTTTTTATTTTTCCACTTTTTAATAACCTCTATTGCCGCGAGGATTTTACACACACCAGGCAAAATCGGATTGTTTTCAAAATGGCCTTGAAACCCCAGGAATTCTTCATCAAAAATAAAATTTGCCGTTGCCATGCGCTCATCAATAATATCTATGTTGCGCATGCACCTGTTTATGCCGCCTATCAAATCCCGGTTCATAGCACCTCTTTTACATTAATTATCAATTTATACTTATGCAAATGATTCTTAAATACAATCCCTTTAGGATAAAGCTTTTCATTTTTCATCAAATACTCGTAATACCTGACAGACCAACACTTTTTCTTCCCTTCATAATGAATTTTCTCTACCAAATGGTTCTCTTTCCCTGTAAATGTATATTCTGTAACACTGTCATTATTTCGTTTACTGACAATAATCCGATTTTTTGTTTTTCTGATGCCCCCATCGATCAAAGGTGCTTCATCAAGGTAAATCCTGCCAATATCATCAACCAAAACCTTTGCAATGTCTCCCCTTTTAGAAATCTCGTCGATAATGTTATTAACTATTACCTCTTTATTCCTTACGGATATCTCTACCAATTTAATTCCAACAGGATTCATGGCAACAAGGCCAAATGCCTTTTCATTCACATCAACAGATAAATACCCCAAAGAGAGGAACTTTCGTGTCCTATATTGAAAAATAACTGTATTAATCATCTCAAATTTCTCAGGGGACAATTCTTTATGCCGGGCCAAAACTCTCTGAGGATCAATGCCTTCGGATAAACAATACTCTGGTTTTTCAAATGGCACAAAACTACACCCGCAAACAGCACACGCCAAAATCAAAACAACAAACATAAATCTCTTCATAAAATACCCTTAATGAACAATCCATAACCGGTAACATGACGGGACAACAAAAACTGCCGCAATATAACCGGAGAATATTCCTATTGCCATTGTAATGCCTACATAAAATAACACAGGGTGAGTTGCTAAAAGTAAAACACTTCCTCCCGCTATTGTGGTAACAGCAGACAAAGTGACAGCTAACAATGTACCGGCTTCTAAATTATACTTACAATCATAAACCATGAACACCCCATAATCAATACACAGGCCGACAACAACTAATATCGCGATAAGCGATGGCGCGTTTATTGAAAAACCCAATAACGAAAAACTCCCAAAAAAAACAAGGACACTCGTTAGAACCGGCAATAATGACAAAATAGTTAATCGAATATTCCGCATCAGCGCCGCTGTAAGTAAGACAATCAGTAATCCCGCAATCAACGCTAATTTCCTGACCTCTTCGTAGACAGACACAGATATGGCCTTTGCCATATTATTTCTTGAAATAATAAATGTATCCTTCATCCCCTCGCTTATTTTTCGTGCCTTATCAACTAATAATTTATTATCCACAAAATAAGTAATCGCATAATATCCGGATTCTGTGCCCTGCAAAAACCGCTGCTTAACATGTGATATTAATTTCGGGGCGTTATCGGCTTCTTCCTCAACATGGCTCGCATAAAGCGTTTCAAAAAACGGGCTAAACGCATCTTTCGAATAACCGAATTCCGCTCCTTGTTTCTGAAGGAGAGTTTTCAGTTTTTCTTCATTGCCGTTTTTCCAATAGGCTTCCCACCTGAACAAATTATTCTTTCTTGTTTCAACAGAAGGGTACAACCCCGCGATACTCGCGAATTTCTCCTCGCCAAAGCTTTCTTCTATTTGCCGGCTTGCCTCTTCATTGATCTCCAGGGCTTTCTCAAGCCCATCCCCTCCAGCAACAAACATTGCAAGTTCATTCTCAGCCCCCCAGGTTTTATGAAACCGTTCTTCTGCCGAAAAAATTTCATCTGAACTTCCATCGTAAACCCTAATATCGTTGCCAAAACCAAGCCCTTTCGAAAAAAACACAAAAAGCGCGACAACAATAACCCATAACAAAACCACGGACT
>JAYENH010000669.1:0-2190 GCA_034721995.1 Bacteroidota bacterium | reverse complement strand
TGTCAGTCACAGGGTAACTCTCTCCAGCGAGAGTTACCCTGTGCTTTTACAGATCATCCTTTCAGGATTGTCATTATGCTGAAATAATAAATAATTTGTTGCCAGCACCTCAAAATAAGATTTAGCCGTCCTCAGTAGGCAGTAGGCAGCCGGCAGTTCATTAATTGCGGTGCGAAATAAGAGCATATAGCCAACACATTATTGCTTTGTGAATTCTTTGGTTGAAAAATAGTTTTCTTATGATTACTTCCTTATGAAAATATTTATTTATTTTGCTAATTTTGTGAACATATTGAAAATATGGATTTTTGCGTTGATTAATATGCTAATGTCCAGACTGAAATAAACTAAAAATGACACATAAATCTATTATAGTCCTGATAATAAGTTTTCTCGCTTTAAATTTTACCTGGGGGCAAAACTTACCTCAAACAATAATGAAATATGTATCAGTGGATCCTCCAACCGGAGATGTTGATATTCATTGGAACAAAAATTCGGATGTCGATGTTGACGGATATTATATTTACCGGTACGATGAAAGTTTGCAGGCTTATCTTTTTATTAAAGATGTGCCGGGAAGAAATTCAATATTCATTGATAATCTTGCGGAATCACCGGCAACATCTACATCCAGCCTGGCAGCCACAAAAAGTGAAACTTACAGCGTAGTAGCTTACGACGTAAATGTTGAAGGTCCACATCCAGATCATGTGCAATCAACAATTTATTTATCATCTACATTCAGGCCATGCTATGCCGAAATAAAATTAGGCTGGACTCCGTATACCGATTGGCCTACCGGTGTATTAAACTATAAAATATATCGTAAAATTGACCTGGGAGTATGGAATTTACTTGATGTAGTTGATTATGACATAAATAGTTACAATGTTCATTTTTTAGAGCCTGACAGAGACTATTATTTTTATGTCGAAGCTATAGGAGTGGAATTCAAATCTACATCGAACCAGGTTACAGAGTTTACAGATATGCCCCATTCACCAATTGTTTTCAATGCCAATTATGCAAGTGTTTCAGGTGAAAATCATATCGATCTTTCTTTTCAAATTGATACCACTGCCGATGTTATAGAATATGTTCTACTAAGATCGGACTCCTTAGATGGTGATTTCGATACAGTTAGTGTTTTTACACCTGCATCTGATAAGGAAGTAATAACATATACCGATTATGCCCCAACCAATATTATACATTATTATAAGCTAATTGCCATTAACACTTGTGGAGTGCCGTATGTTAAAACTACTAATTATGCAAGTAATATTGTTCTCGAAGCACAAGCATTAGATAATTTGCGCAATTTTATCAGTTGGACCAATTATTTCGATTGGCAGGGAGGTATCAGTCATTACAATGTTTACCGCAAGGTAGATTATTTCGAGCCTGTTTTAATAATGCAATTAGCTTATGGCGACACAATCCATTTAGACCGTTTAGATGAGTTCCTGTATAATCCTCTTGCCGATCCTACAAATCCCTACATACAAATCGAAAATCCTTCTGATTATCTTGAGCAACCGGTAATATCGGGAAATATATGCTACTATGTAACAGCTTATGAATTTCCATTCGACGATGGAGATACCACATATACAAGTAAATCGAACGAAATTTGCGTTACCCAAATGCCACGGGTATTTGTACCTAATGCTTTCACACCCAATTCCGATGGATTAAACGATCTGTTTTTCCCATTCCTGAGTTTTGCAGGCACAAACCAATTCGAAATGCGTATTTACAATCGTTGGGGAAACCTTGTTTATCGTACTATCCATGTACATCAGGGATGGAATGGCACACAATACGATGGCACAACCAAAGCACCTATTGGCACATATATATACCAGTTTAGCTTTAACGATGGCGATGGCAAAAAGCATGAACACACAGGACAGGTTACTTTGATTCGATAATCATATTTTAAATTTTGAGATACGATAAATAACGTATTTAAAATATATCTCATGTTTCTCACATAACTTTATCTATTCTTTGTAGTATAGCAAAAAAGTTATTACACAGAGTTGGTATCGCCCTTTCTGGGCTTTTTATTGTTTGGTGATTGATTACACAGGCTTACACTTGCCTACGGCAAGATTCACCCTGTGCTATTACATATCGCCCTTACAGGGCTGAAAGGGCAGAACGCCCTACTAGAAAAAGCAC
>JAYENH010000668.1:0-2197 GCA_034721995.1 Bacteroidota bacterium | reverse complement strand
AGTATTAACAGCCGAAAATGCAGTAAAAATGCTTTTGATCTCACTCATCGTCATACCTATTCCTGTATCAATAACCTCTACCCTGAAAGAGCAATTATCAACAGTCTGTCCAAAATATTTAATGTTAAGAACGACCTTGCCTTTTTCGGTAAATTTTATTGCATTACTAAGCAGGCTTTTAAGCACTTGTTGTATCCTCATTTCGTCTCCAACAAGGCTATCCGGAATTTCCTTATCAATATTTACTTTTAATACGAGTCCTTTCTTTTTAGCCCTGTTTACATTCAACAATTCAACTTCGCTTATAGCATTTCGAAGAGAGAACTCCGATTTTTCAATAACAAGATTGCCGCTTTCGAGTTTTACAAATTCAAGAATATCATTAAAAATATCTAAAAGATCATTGCTCGATTGTTCAATAATAAAAAGTTTTTCGCGTTTGTCGTCATCCAAATCAATATCTTTTAAAACATTGATCATTCCTATTATACCGGCTATTGGAGTACGAATTTCGTGGCTCATAATATCAAGAAAAGCTGTTTTGGCTTTATCTGCCTTAATAGCAGAATCCCTTGCAAATTCAGCATCTGCCTTGGCTTCGGCTAATTTTTCATTTGTTTTGGCCAACCTTTTATTCTGTCGTTCTATTTTTTCCTTTTGCTTTTTCTCTTTTTCAATGGCCTTTTTACGACTTTTTGCCCTAAAATAAAGCAACAATGCCACAATCATAGCCATCAATCCCAAAGCAAACAGGGCATATATCAACCGGGTTTTACCATATAGCAATTCCTGCTGATGTATTTTCTCGGCCCGCAATTTTTCCAGTTCTTTTTCCTGATGTTCAATTTCAAGCACAATTTGACTGTCTCTCAATGTTTCGCTATGCTGCTCCTGCGATTTCAGTATCAGATATTCGGCATACTTATTTGAATACAAAAGGGCTGTTTTATAGTTCCTTTGCGAAATCGCAATTTCCTGCAAAAGTTTAAAGTTAGATTCTATTAAATCGGGGATATCCATTTTGCGGCATAAGGCAAGCGATTTTTTACTATTGTTTACTGCATCGTCGAAACTTCGTGAGTGAAACATTATGCTTGACAAAGCATGAAAATATTCTGCTTTTAAAGTATCATTTTCCGATTTAATGAGCAATTGTTCTATTGCATTTATTGTGGTTTCGGCGGCATCAACATTTCCGGCTATGTCGTACAAAAGAGCCAGTTCAATCTTTGATTTAATTATCAGGTAACGATTGTTCAATTCAATTGCTATTTCTAATGCTTTCCGAAAAGATTCCTCGGCATTGGCAAATTCATTATTTAACACCATTACTCTGCCTCGATCGATATTTAGATTTGCTGTAGATTTGTCATTTCCAATCTTTTCTGAATAACCTATTGATTTGTTGAAATAAATTATTGCATTATCGTATTTCTTTAGTTTTGTGTACAAGTATGCAATTTGTTTGTAAACAAAAGCATTGCTTTCGATATTATCTGTAGAATTGAAATAATAAATCAGTTCGAAATAAATGTTGATTGCTTTGGCAAACTTTTTTTGTACAAAGTAAATATTGCTTTCGGATAATAGCGATTGGGTAATGCTTTCGATGTGTTCTATAGAATTGGCCAATTGAAGTGCCGAATCGGCATAAACAAAAGCCTGATCAAACAAATCTAAGTGTAAATATTTATCGCTTTTTTGAAGCAAAGATTCTATCTGCTGTATTTTTTGTTCTTCCCGATCGGGATTTTCCAAGTCGGCTTTTCCTAAAGTAATAATTTGGCTTGATAAAAATAATAATACTAACAAACCAATATTTCGCTTAAATTGTTTCATGCTTTCCATTTGTTTTAATCAACTAAAATAGATAATCATTCTCTAAAAATAGACTTTTATATCGAAAACACAGGTAACTTTTTGATAAAAGGTAGATTATATTAGATAAAGAGAAGCTTGCCGATTACTAATTGACGGCATCATCAATCAAAAAAAACAATTTCACAATTAAGCCAATTAGGCTTAAAATGATGTATCCCTGTATACTTTTCGCTCAATAAACAACAACTGATAAACTATAATTATCGGGATAGGATAATTAGTTCATTATTTGTAATTTTGACTGATCTGTTTTAGAATAACAAATTGATTGATTCCCCGTTGTTTAAGGTGTCATAAAAAAATGAATTATTGAATG
>JAYENH010000667.1:0-9683 GCA_034721995.1 Bacteroidota bacterium | reverse complement strand
GTTGCATAATGTCAGCAAGTTAAATCTAAAATCAAAATTCTGCCTGCCCTGCCAAAGGCATGGGTTAATCCTTGTTCTGAGATCAATTTTCCTTAAGTCAATAGCATTAGTGGGATTGGGGCAAGGGGAAGTTGCTGGTTATTTGTTGCTACTTATCCTTTACTATATCATTCCATCATTCGATCATTTCATCATTGAATCATTTCATCATTTTCTCATTCAATTGTTTCAATCCGCAGGCCAATGCTTCTAATGTTGGGGAGTTTGTCGTAGCGCATGGCTTGTTCTATTTCGAATCGATATGTACCCGAAACAGGAAAGCGCACATTACGTTTAAAAGCAGTTTGAACATCTTTTACGCTGCCAAGTCCCACACCATACCACCTGCCTTTTTCATTGGCAAGTATAATTTCAAAAGTATCGCGAATTGCAAACCCCGACGGCGCATAAGTATTGATAAACAAGTATAGGTTTCGTTTAGGATATTTACTTTCGTGGCGCAAGTTGATGAAAATCGAGTGGGGCAACAAAGTATCTGTAATATCAACCGAAAAATACATTACACTATCTCTGTTCCAATAGCTATCAGGGATTTCAATATTTTGCTCAAAAACCCTGTTACTGTCGCACGAAAAAATAATTATCAATAAAGCAACAATCAGTATGCTATTTCTTATTCTGCTTTTGTTCATTCTGCTTTCTTTTTTTATTTCCGCGCTTTTTCCTTTTTCCATTTTTTGGTTTTTTATCGAAACGGTCGAGTCTGTCTTCTCCTACAATATTATGATAATCGAGCGATTTTGCAGCTGAAGTATCTGCTTTTTTTGCAAGTTCAGGAGCTTTTTTTCCTTGTTTGTTAAGTTTGATTATTTCCTTAACCCTTTCAACCGAAACAGGTACAATATTGTTTGAGCCGTTTTCGTCGTGGCTATACCATAAAATCCCCCTAAATACATCGGTTTTAAAATGATAGGCTATACCTGATTCGAGCTTAAGAGGAACTTCCACATTCGGAAAATCTTGTTGTGCATCAAGATATGCATCAAGCTCGTAATTAAGGCAGCATTTTAATTTGCCACATTGTCCGGCCAGTTTCTGCGGATTTAGTGACAAATCCTGAAACCTTGCTGCATTTGTTGTTACCGAAACAAAATTGGTGATAAAAGTGCTACAACACAATTCCCTGCCACAGGGACCAATTCCCCCAATCCTGCCTGCTTCCTGTCTGACACCAATCTGGCGCATTTCAATCCTTACCCTGAAAAGCTCGGCAAGTACTTTTATCAACTCGCGAAAATCTACCCGTTCTTCGGCAATGTAATAGAAAATGGCTTTGCTTTTATCACCTTGGTATTCAACATCGCCAATTTTCATACTTAAATTCAGGTCGCTGGTAATCTTTCTGGCCGCTAACATTGTAGAATGTTCCATTTCTATGGCATTCTCCCATTTTTCAATATCGTTGAGTTTAGCTTTACGGTATACTTTCGGAAATTCAGAATTGACAGAGATATTATAGTTTTTAAGTTGAAAATAGACTAACTCGCCAGTTAATGAGATTACGCCAATATCATGGCCTGGAGAAGCTTCAACAGCTATTAAATCACCTTTTTCGAGTCCCAGGGCATTTACATTTCTATAAAAAGCTTTTCGCGTGTTCTTAAAACGCACTTCAACAATGTCATGCTCGGTTGTAACACGTGGCACATCGTTTAGCCAATCGGTAACATTAAGTTTGCAGGAATTCCCTTTGCGGCAAACCGGCATATTCAGATTTTCTTTTTCGATAGAGGGGCAACCTCTGGCATATTTTCCTTGATCTTCCATTTAATTCTTGTCTTATGTTGATTCGATATTTTAAAACCGAATCATATATTTTTAGCCTTAAAAATAAGGTTTTGCAAAAGTACAAAAAATAAGGTTTGGGAATTTTGGCATTTTCTTGTAAAGACCACCTATAATTTAAGTAACTTTATCATGTTCAGGCTCATGTCCATGAAAATTAATTTTGCATAGCCGTTTCGTTCAATATGATAATGTGCTTTGTTGATTTCTTCGTATATTTTTGCAGTATTTCGTTCGTTGATAAATGGCGAAAATTTCGCGGCAAAATCATTTTCTTCATTGGCAAGAAATGAAATATCATCCTGTTTTTGGTTCAGCATAAAACTTTCCCTTATCATTATTAAGGAATATGCAAGAAGGCTTTTTTGTTTTTCTCGTCCAATGCGGCTAATTTCATCGACCCAATTGTTTATCGAAATTACATCTTTCTTGTAACAAAGACGCATCCAATTTGTGAAATTATCGAAATTAAATTGTTCCTCTTCACTTGTATTAATTTGGTTTTGGGCTTCAATAAAACTTCCTCGTGAAAGCTTAACAATACTTTGCGCCTTTTCTTCCGAAACATCAAAATTCCAGACTAAATGCTTTTGTAAGTTTTCGTTATCAATTTGAGGAATAGAGATGATTTGGGTACGCGACAAAATGGTTTTTAGCAATTGCTCCTGATTTTCGCAAACCAGTAAGAACAATGTTTTATCGGGTGGCTCTTCTATCATCTTAAGTAATTTATTGGCCGATACCTGGTTCATTTTGCCGGCTTGCCATATAATTACAACCTTGTATTCCGACTCGAATGATTTTAAGTTAAGTTTTCGGATAATTTGTGAGCTTTCGTTTTTGCTTATCAAACCCTGTTTGTTTTCGGAACCAATAAAATTCAACCATTGCTGAAGTGTAATATATGGTGACAACAGCAATATTTCGCGCCATTGGGCAATATAATTATCGCTTACTGGCTTATCGTGTTTTGTCGACGAAACCACCGGAAAAATAAAATGCAAATCGGGGTGGATCAGTTTTTCCATCTTTTTGCACGACAAACAAGTTCCGCATGAATCATTCTCCTGACGGTTTGTGCAGTTTACATATTGGGCATAAGCAAGAGCAAGGGCAAGTTTTCCAACTCCTGAAGCACCGGTAAACAACTGTGCATGGCTTACCCTGTTTTCCTTTACGCTTCTTATTAGATGCTGTTTAACCTTTTCCTGACCTATTATTTTCTTAAATTGCATATCATGTTTTTTTAGGTAGTAAAAGTATAAAACTTTGGTTTTTTTTTCTTTTATTTCTGAAAAAAACAATATAATGAAACTTAAAAGGCCTATACTTCTTGTTAATAAAGTGAAATGCAAGCGGAATATTGCTGTTATGGCAAATAAGGCGAAGGAGCATTCTCTTATTTTCAGGCCTCATTTTAAAACACATCAATCAGTTGAAGTGGCTGAATTGTTTTTGGAGCATGGTGTCGAAGCCATAGCAGTGTCGTCGGTAACAATGGCCGAAAAATTTGCAAGTACCGGTTGGAACGATATAACAATTGCCTTTTCTGTCAATGTAAACGAATTGGAGGAAATCAATCATCTTGCCCAAAGCAATTCAATCAATATTCTTGTCGAAAACATCGAGGCATTTTCTTTTATCAGAAAAGAGATAAATAATAATATTGGTGTATTCATAAAAATTGATGCCGGATATAATCGTACAGGTGTTGATTATAAAAGTATTAGTCTTGTTGATGATATTATTTCAGTTTGTGCAGAGAATACTTTGCTTAAATTCAAGGGCTTTGTTGTCCATTCGGGAAATACATACCAGGCAAAGTCGCCAGATGAAATTCTCGAAATACACACAACAACAGTATCTGTGTTAAACGAATTAAAATCGAGATATATCAAAAAATACCCTGATATAATAGTATCGTTGGGCGATACACCTTCGTGTAGCATTGCCAATAATTTTTCAGGCATAGATGAAATACGACCGGGCAATTTTGTGTATTACGATGTGATGCAATATTCTTTTGGTTCGTGCCGATTAGATGATATTGCGGTTTGTGTGGCCTGTCCCGTTGTTGCCATCCATGCCCATCGGAACAAAATCGTTGTATATGGTGGTGCAGTTCATTTGTCGAAAGAATATATCGAAGTTGATGGTGACAAAATTTACGGCCTGCCTGTAAAACTAAGTCCCAATGGCTGGGATATTATGCCGGAAGGCAATTTTATGAAAGGACTTTCGCAGGAACACGGCATAATTCATCTTCAAACAGAAGAAATAGAAAAAATAATGATAGGGGATTTTATTGGGATTTTACCTGTTCATTCGTGCCTTACGGCTAATTTAATGAAGGATAAGCTATTATTTGTAAGCGAATTTTCTCTGTCCATTAATAGTGTATATTCAAAAAATAATTAAAAAGCTGCGAATTCGGGAATAAAACTATTTGAAAGTATAAAAACTTATTCTACTTTTGCACACCGAAAAAACAAGAAGAAAAACATAAAAAAAAGCTAAGATGAAAAGAACATTTCAGCCATCGAACAGGAAAAGAAAGAATAAGCACGGCTTTCGCGAAAGAATGTCAACCGTAAATGGTCGCAAAGTAATTAAGCAAAGAAGAGCTAAAGGCCGCAAGAAACTTTCGGTTTCCGACGAAGCACGTCATAAAGTTTAGGTTTAGAATAGAATACTATTATTCATAGGTAGAGACCATTAGGTCTTTACCTTTTTTTGTTTGTGTTAATTGAAAAGTATATCTCAGAAAATACTAACATTGAACTCTTTCATGATTTTTCTTTCCTCTTTATCATTGGTAACCAAGCAAATGATCTCAAATCTTTAGTTGGTCAATAGTCAATTAATCGTCGTACAATTTAACCATATATTTAACTTAGAATAAGATTTAGCCCTATTAATGCCATCATTGAATCAATCCATTATTGCATCATTCTGTTATTGTATTTTTGCACCATTTAATAAAAACTATTTGCAAAGTTGTCAGGAATAAGTATTATTGTATCATAATCTAAAAAAAACATAAGATGAAAGATACACCTATTGATTATTCAATTGTAAAAAACCAAATTGAAGAAAGTGGTTTGGCTAAAGTTGGTAAAGGTACAATTCGCGATCTGGTGCGTATTGTTAACAAGATAGAAAAAGAAAGCGGGGATAAATTCATCAGAATGGAAATGGGAGTTCCCGGTCTTAAGCCGCCCGATATTGGCACCGAGGCAGAAATTGCTGCACTTAAACGAGGTGTGGCTTCTAAATATCCGATGATTGAGGGCATTGCCCCGATAAAACCCGAAGCTGCGCGTTTTGTAAAACTTTTCCTCGATATTGATGTCGACGAAGCCGGATGTATCCCAAGTGTTGGAGCCATGCAGGGGGCAATGGCGGCATTTCTGGTTTCGTGCCGTCGCGATATAAAAAAGGATACGATGTTGTTTGTAGATCCGGGTTTTCCGGTGCAGAAACAGCAAATGAAAGTATTAGGCCTGAAATACGAAACCTTTGATGTTTATGATTTTCGTGGCGAAAAATTGCGCGAGAAACTTGAAAGTTACTTATCGAAAGGAAATATTTCGACCATAATTTATTCAAACCCAAACAACCCATCGTGGATTTGTTTTACCGATAAAGAGTTGAGGATTGTTGGCGAAATGGCAAACAAATACGATGTTGTGATTATTGAGGATCTTGCATATTTTGGTATGGATTTCAGAAAAGATTATTCACATCCCGGCAAAGCTCCTTTTCAACCTACAGTTGCAAAATATACCGATAATTTTTTATTGTTGATCTCCAGCTCCAAAGCCTTTAGTTATGCCGGTCAGCGTATTGGTACTATGATTATTTCCAACAAACTTTACAAGCGTCGTTTCCCCGACCTAAAGAGATTTTTCGCAAGCGATGAGTTTGGCTATGCAATAGTTTATGGTGCCTTGTACTCTTTGTCGTCTGGAGTTGCACATTCGGTACAGTATGGTTTTGCGGCTATGTTGAAGGCCGCAAACGATGGTTTGTACAATTTTGTCGATGTAGTAAAAATATATGGCGACCGTGCCAGAGTGATGAAGAAAATTTTTATTGACAACGGATTTAAAATTGTTTACGACAAAGACGAGGACAAACCAATTGCCGATGGTTTTTATTTCACAATATCATATCCGGGCATGACCGGTGTCGATCTTATCGAGGAGCTTTTGTATTATGGTATCAGTGCTATTTCGCTTGATATTACAGGTAGCGAACGACACGAAGGTTTGCGGGCCTGTGTATCGCAAACCCACGAAAGTCAGATATCCGATTTAGAATTCAGGCTTAATAAATTTGCCGAACACCATCCGGTGGATTGATGATTGATGATTGATGATTGATGATTGATGATATTACAGAGTAATACATAAAAAAATCCCTCCGAAATATCGGAGGGATTTTTTTATTTTTATTTGAAATTAATTATTTGTCAATAGACAATAATCAATTACACTAAACTCTTCTTTCTTTAATACGGGCTTTCTTACCGGTTAGCGCACGCAGATAATAAATCCTTGCCCTACGGACTTTACCATGTTTGTTGATTTCAATTTTTTCGATAAAAGGTGATTCTATCGGAAAAATTCTTTCAACACCAATTCCACCCGACATTTTGCGAACGGTAAAAGTTGCGGTAATACCACTGCCCTTACGTTGTAACACAACGCCACGGTAACTTTGGAGCCTTTCTTTATTTCCTTCCTTAATCTTGTATGTTACGGTAATTGTGTCGCCGGCACCGAATTTTGGAAAATCACTTTTATGGCTAAATTCTTTTGCCACTACTTGCATTAATTCGTTCATCTTTCTATTCTTTTTCTTGTTTAACTTTGGCAACATTACAGTTTTTGTAAGAGGTTGCTTTAAAAAGTGGTGCAAAAGTAATACTTTATTCAGATAATTAAAATGTTTTTTGAGTGAGATTTCAAGGGTTCAGAGATTCAGTGTTTTAAAGGTTGAGTGTAGCGAATTTCTCGATAGACAAGTAATAATCAAAAACCTGTCAGCACCTGAAAGACCTGACAGCGTTTTCTTTTAAAACGACACTGTCAGGACTTACGGACGATGACAGGTTAAACAGCCATCACCCTTTTGCAAAATTTCTAATGTGCAGCACCATGCACTTTAAATTTATCTCCTGTATCTTTTATAATATTTTTGTAATGTTCTTTGCTGTAACCCGGTTGATTGACCTTGCAGGGGGTATAGGTTTGACCTTCAGGGATTTCGTTTGCCTCTTTTATGTTGCCGTCCATAAAACGTGGAAACAATTGTTGATAGAACATTTTCCATTCAATTACCAGGGCATCGCCGGTTTGGCAGGAATAATCTGTAATAAATTCGATTGCCTTTTCTTTATCCGATTTATAGTAATCAGCAGCAATTTTATCGATACCTGCAACAGTGGCAATGTATTTCTCTTCAAGTGCCTGTTGTTTTTTATGAACCTCAGGGTGTATGTAATTCCAGCGTGTGTAAACAAGGTTCGAAACCTGATTAAATACCCAGAAAGCCGCTTTGTTTGTAAATTCCATCATCGACCCATTACCCTCTTTATAAGCAAAAGGAACCTCTGTTGCACCGCAATACATTGGGAAATAAACTGTGCTGGCCGCATCGTCGACACTAAACCAATGGATTCCACCAATTGGGGCAGGCAACCATGAGCGCATTTGGCTTACAAACGAAAACCCTGTTTGCTGGGTTGCAGTTGCGCGTTCGTTACAATATGCAACTCCATCTACTTTCCATGTGAGTGGACGCCAGCGATATGGGTTGCCAAAGGGGCCGGCACCTAAATCTTTGGTCATATCGTATTCGGTGTCTTCAAGATGGTCGCGCATAAAATTCATCATATCGTGAACAGCAATTTTTTTGTCAGGTTTAATCCATAAAGGCATCCTGTTGTTGGCATAGCCATTATCGCCATGTTGAATATCAACACCACTTGCATAAGGCAGATATTTATCCATTTTTGAATTTACAGATTTAAAGAACGACCAAACCCTTATTTCGCAGAATCGTGCGCCACCAAAGCCAACAGGGGCATAAGTATCGGAAAACGAAAAGTCTTTATCATTGCCATTAAACCAGCCACGCCCACGTGCAAACGAAACAACATCGGACGAATGGAAAGTTGTCTGATTTTTATCGAACCAGTTGTTTTTATCGCTTTGCGGAAAAGTTGTAATCCTGGCCTGGTTGGCATGGCCACTAATATAACCGTCGGGTATCAGGCGGGCTACCCATACTGCTCCATTTTCCCATTCTTTGCTTGTGAGTGCGGCCAATTGCTTTGTGTACTTCTTTATATTTTCTTCTGATATTTTTGGATCGGCTTTTTTAAAAGCTTCGGCTATTGCTTTGTTCAACAATCCCTGACTGTAAAATTCTTTTTTCAATACTTCTTTCAAAAAAACTTTATACAGATTCGAAGGCAAAATTGCTTTTACGGCCCTGGCTTTCGATTTTTCTATTTTGAAAATACCGCCTTTGCCAATCATTTCCCAAATCCAAACCTCGTTAGGGTCGGCAACCGAGAATGATTCCCCTACACTGTAAAAGCCATATTCGTCAAGTAATTCGGCCATTATTTTCATGGCTTCGCGGGCTGTTTTTGCCCTTTGCAGGGTAACATACATCAAAGTGCCATAATCAATAATCTGGCCCGGACGTGTTAAAGATAATTCCGGGCGGCCACCATAAGTTGTTTCGCCAATCGAAACCTGATGCTCGTTCATGTTTCCGATTACTGAATAAGTATGTTCAACTTGTTTTATTTTACCGAGGAATTTTCCTGTATCCCATTCATAAACGTCTGACATTGTGCCGGCCGGGTAATCTGCTGTAGGCCAAAAATACAATTCGCCATATAAAACATGGGAGTCGGCAGCATAAGTAATAAAAGTTGAGCCATCGGTTGATGCTCCTTTAGTTACCAAAAAATTTGTGCAGGCAATCGATTGTATGCCTGTAATCAAGAGAAATCCAAGAATTAAGGATAATGCTTTTTTGTTCATAATATCTGATTTACATAATTTTTAAATGAGCAGCAAAAATAGAAAAAGCAGTGGATATTGGAAATTTAATACTTGAAATTAGAAATTGAATATTAGGAATTCCCTGCCTTGTGAAAACACGACAATTTGTAGTTTAGCATGGATGTTTCATATATGGTTGCCAATTAATTATAAGCACTTTATCTTCGGGCAAATACATACACCCGTAGTCGTAGCACATATAATAAGAATTACCCGATTGGGTTTTATATATATTTGTAAAGTAATTGAAATCAAATCCTTTATCGCCTAAGAACTCCCGACGTACAGTTGTTTTTCCCTGAGGGCTGGTAAACTTCAGTATCATACGGTTTTTCCTTAGTTTTTTATTGATAAGCCTTACAAACTCTTCTTTATTGTTCGACATAGAATTGTGAAAAGCACTACGGCACTGGTTGTCGCAGAATATTTTATCGGTACGGCCTTTCATTTCGTTTCCACAGTATTTACACCCCATAAGCGTTTATTAAACGTTTATATACGTTTATAAACGTTTAGTAAACGGATAACGAAAGGTTTCTGTTATAATTTTGTCTTCAAGTAATTTTGTTTCAAAAAAAAAGATTTAGCTATGATTATTTACCTTAATTATGTAGAGTTGGATGGCCAAAAACTGCTGCGTTTATTGTTTAAAACAAACGATCTGATAGTTTCAATAATCAGAAACAACGACTGGATAAAATTTATCCCTAAACTGAAATCGTACTGTACCCTTGCCACACGTGAGAATTTTCT
>JAYENH010000666.1:0-2203 GCA_034721995.1 Bacteroidota bacterium | reverse complement strand
AAGCGTTGATGCAACAGTAAGTTTAGCCTGATATCCACCACCCGGCAGCATATTTCCGATCATGTTTAAGTTGAAGCCCGGCCAGTAAACTTGTCCTGCCCCATCTTTTAAGATTGTAAGATCGGCAACAATACTTGTCATCATGGCAACAGCATCGCCAGGGGTATTTCGCAGGTAGCCGATAATGCTCCATCCGCCGGCTACTGCAATTGGTGTAAGTTCGGGTACAACTGCTGTTCCCGATACTGCAAGCAATTCGTAAACATTCATTTTTACCTGATAGCCCTGTCCAATAATCATGTTGCCAATCATATTCAAATTAAAGCCCGGCCAGTAAACCAGCCCAGAGCCATTTTTAACAATCGCTGTTGAATCTGCTACTGCCGAAAACACTGAGTCGAGCTGCGGATACACAGGATCGATATAAGTTGACATAATGCCCCAACCGGTGGCAAGGGAAATGTTTTGTACATCCAATCCACCCGGTTCGGTAATTTCGATTGTTTCGGTAGCAATGCAACCATTTGAGTCGGTAACTGTAACATCATAGAAACCTGCTGTTAAACCTGATATATCTTCGGTTACAGTTCCATTCGACCATAAATATGTATATGGCATTGTTCCGCCTGAAACGGTTAAATCAATTGCTCCATCGCTGCCACCGGCAACTGTAACATCGGTTACTATTCCACTTAATGCTAAAGCTGTTGGCTGGGTAATTATCCAGCTTCCTGTTACTGTTGTTGAAGCAGCATCGGTTACTGTTACGCTATATGTACCAGGTGCAAAGCCTGTTCTATCGCCTAATACCGAACCATCATTCCATAAACAAGTGTAAGGTGTTACACCACCTATTACTGTAATATCAATTTCGCCATTGTTGGAATTATTACAAGATATGTTTGTTATAACACCTGAAAGTGACATTTGTGGTAGTTCTTGTAATTCGTAAGCTCCCAGATCAATTGCTCCATTGTAGATACGAGTATTATTACCAAGATCAGAAGTGTCTATATTTAAAGAACCTCCATTGTAGAACAATTCGTTGTTGCCAAGTCCTATTTCAATATAAGGTAAAATCGAACCAGTGGTTCCCGTAGGTGTACCCACATTTAAACAGGGTGAAACAGTTGTAAGACTATAATTACCTGTAGTTACATTCGTAAACTGTGGATCATTATCAAGATTATTTGCATTAGTATAATCAAAAGAGTAATTAACTCCCGAACCTGTACCTGCAAAATCTGTATATCCTCCTTCTATATTACAATAGTGTATTTCGGGTTCCGACGAATCTAAATTTATAAACAACTGGCTGCCTTGCGGTGCTGTATTTCCCCAAATAATATTGTTAAATAAATTTGGTGAACTTTGAAGATAAAAGGCTCCTCCCTTTATCAATGCACTATTGTTTACTATTGTATTGTTTGCCATATCCCAGTTTACATTTCCATGAATTAGAAATGCACCACCACCATTAGAAGCATAATTATTTGCAAAAAGTGAATTATTCAAATTTACAGTACCACTATTTCCCAAATAATTAATTGCCCCGGCATTATAAGCACTATTTGAAGTGAAAGTCAAGCGAGACATATTTAGGGATGATTCGTTTATACTTAATGCACCACCAATAGTTGAGCTATTATTTGTGAAAGTGCAATTATCAATTTGTGCGGGGGGCGATTGATTACTACCTGTACATTCTATTGCTCCACCGTGAGTATAAGATGAATTCTGATTGAAATTACAACTGCTTATTAACACATTTGTATTTGGACAAACATATACCTTAACAGCCCCACCACTATGACCATAGTTTCCTGTAAAATTTGTATTTAGTAAATTAAAAACATCTCCACAAATAAAATTAATTCCACCAGCACCAGCACCGCAGTAATTATTTGCAAACTCACAATTACTGCTTTGCAGCGTTGAGTATCCTGAATAAATAGCCCCACCGAAACCGTTAACAGACCTATTGTTATTTAGTGTGGAATTAGTGATTTCTAAGGATGAGTAATTCAAAAATATTGCACCTCCGGTTAACCAGGCAAAGTTATTTTTGAGAAGAATATTGCTCAATTTAAGTGAGTCGCTGTTAGATGCGTAAATACCACCCCCTTCCAGAGCATAAGGGTTGTTGTTTGCATTACCGCCATCTATTGTAAAACCATCTATTGTAATATAATCCTTGTTTTCT
>JAYENH010000665.1:0-9698 GCA_034721995.1 Bacteroidota bacterium | reverse complement strand
TAGCAATACGGAATATGTGAATAATCTGTGGATAGTTTCAATTATCAAATCCCGAATCTGCCTGATGACAAAGACAAGTAAATCTCAATTTTAAAATTGCAATATATCAAACCATTTTTAATTTTGTAACATTCCAATTTGGAATTTACCTGATATTTGGAGTATGGAGTTTTTGTGCTGACACCAATATTATTGAACACTTCCAAAGCTGCTTTGTTTTTTTATGATAAATTGATTAATTTAGCTGTTACAATGATTATTAAAATATACTAAAATGGGAAAAATAGAAGTACATCTTCCCCCGATGGGCGAAGGCATTATAGAAGCTGATATTACAAAATGGCTCAAAAAAGAAGGGGACAAGGTTGAAGAAGATGAATCGATTGTTGAAGTTGCTACCGACAAAGTCGATTCTGAAATCCCTTCGCCTGCCGATGGCATTTTATCCAATGTGCTTTTCAACGAAGGCGATACACCAAAAGTTGGCGATGTAATTGCAATAATTATTACTCAGGGCGAAGATTTAAACGAAAAGGGAAACACGAAAACCCAAGAGCCTGCCAAACCGGAAATAAAAACTTTTTCTGCTCCCCAAATTGTATCAGTAATTAAGGATGACAAAGAAGAAGATTCACCTAACACTTACGGAAGCCGAACACCATCGGGTAAATTTCTCTCGCCATTGGTACGTAATATTGCCAACACCGAAAATATAAGTTTGACCGAGCTTGATGGAATATCAGGTAGTGGCCAGGAAGGCAGGATTACAAAAGGAGATGTAATTACATATATCGAAAATCGGAAAAAATCGAAAATTGGAGTAAGGGTAACAAAGTTGCCTGATGCACCGGTAAGTAGTGGCGAATCATTAATGAAAAGCGAGCCATACCCTGTCAAATCAGATCACCTGACTTCGGGCGAAGGAGACCAAATAATTGAAATGGGCCGTATGCGCAAACTTATTGCCGGGCACATGCTGAAATCTGTTCAAACCTCTCCACATGTAACATCATTTGTCGAGGTTGATATAAGCGATTTGGTAAAATGGCGAAACAATAACAAAGACGGATTTCTTAAACGAGAGGGAGAAAAAATAACATATACTCCAATTTTTATCGAAGCTGTATCCCGTGCATTGCGCGATTTTCCTTATATAAATATTTCGGTCGATGGAACAAAGATTATAGTAAAACGAAGCATCAATGTTGGAATGGCAACTGCATTACCAAATGGTAACCTGATAGTTCCGGTTATAAAAAATGCCGATAGAATGAACCTTGTCGGCTTGGCACGATCGGTAAACGATTTGGCAACTCGTGCACGAAAAGGAAAACTACTTCCCGACGAAATTCAGGGAGGCACATTTACAATTACTAATTTTGGCTCGTTCGATAACATAACTGGCACTCCTATTATAAACCAGCCCGAAGTTGCTATTTTAGGTATTGGGGCAATTAAGAAAAAACCGGCAGTTGTAGAAACCCCAAAAGGTGATTTTATTGGAATAAGGAACATTATGATATTGTCGCTTTCGTACGACCACAGGGTTGTTGATGGAGCACTTGGAGGGCAGTTCCTAAAGCGGGTTGGCGATTATCTCGAAAATTGGAATATGGACAGAAAAGCGTAATACAATTATTATTGATTAATTATTATTTTCTAATGATTGTTTACTTCCGATTTCCGACTGCTAATAGTTATTGATAGTAAGACTTATAATATTGATACTTTGGCCCTGGGTCATTGTATCAATAAAAATAATCAATCAAATGCTATTTGTTTTTAAATAAATAACTATTTTTAATCCGGTAAATCAATGAGGTATTTTTTATGATAAATTTAGAAAGCGATCTATTAAAGCTACGTGCACCGGAACTCTCCGACATTGATGTATTGTACAAATGGGAGAACGACCAAAGCCTTTGGGAAGTAAGCAATACCATAAGCCCAATTTCAAAATTGCTTTTGAAAGAATATATAAAAAAATCGCATCTCGATATTTATCAGGTAAAACAGTTAAGATTGATGATAGATATAAAAGAAAATGACGGGCTATGTCCGGTTGGGTGTGTCGACATTTTCGATTTCGATCCTCACAACCAAAAGGCCGGCTTGGGAATAATAGTCGATACCAATCACCGTAACAAGGGAATTGCAAGCGAAACACTTATTCTTACTATCGACTATGGTTTTGCAACGCTCGATCTGCATCAATTGTACTGCAACATTTTAGAAAATAATGAAGCCAGCCTGCACCTTTTTGAACAAATGGGTTTTGAAATTATTGGCCTGAAAAAAGATTGGATAAAAACTAAAGAAGGCTGGTTAGACGAATATCTTCTACAGAAAATTAGAGGATTTTAACCAAATATTTTAATTTCAAAAGTTTCAAAAGCATTCAAAGTATTTTTATTTTCAATTGAATATGTCTAACAATAAATATTCAACTGTCCGGCTATGTTGTTCGCTGACTATCAGCGACTTTGTATTTTTCTTACAAAAATCATAAAAAATATTTGCATAGTAATAATAATGATTATACTTTTGTACTCATTACAAATATGAATTTTAATTAAAATAAATTTAGCAAAATGGAAACATTATTAGGAAAAAAGGCACCGGCTTTTTCAGCAAAAGCGGTTGTAAACGGAAGCGAAATAGTTGATGGATTTTCTTTAGAACAATTCAAAGGAAAAAAAGAAGTAGTATTTTTCTTTTATCCATTAGACTTTACATTTGTTTGCCCAACAGAACTTATTGCTTTTCAAGATAAAATTGAAGAGTTCAAAAAGAGGAATGTTGAGGTTGTTGCTTGTTCAATTGATTCTGAATTTTCGCATTGGGCATGGTTGAAAACAGAAAAAAACGACGGTGGAATTAAAGGGGTTAAATATCCAATAGTTGCCGATTTAGCGAAAACAATAGCCGAAAACTATGGTGTTCTCGCAGGCGAGTACGACATCGACGAAGAAGGTAATTCTATTTTTAACGGAGCACCGGTTGCATACAGAGGTTTATTTCTTATTGATAAAAAAGGAATAGTTCGCCACAGTGTAATAAACGATTTGCCATTGGGAAGAAGCGTTGACGAAGCCTTGAGAATGGTTGATGCACTTCAGTATTTCGAAAAGCACGGAGAAGTTTGTCCTGCTAACTGGAAATTAGGTGACGAAGCTATGACAGCTTCACTTGACGGTGTTGCAGAATATTTGAGTAAGCATTAGGATTTAGGATACAAGATGCAGGATTTACAATAAATCCTGTATCTAATATATTTTAAACAATTTTAATATTTAAAACTAAGAATATGAAAATCAATAAGTATGAAGACATCTCGCAAATAGAGCGAGAAGCAAAAAAAGACTATATCGACAGGCATTCTGCTTTTATTTATTGCGAAGGCTCGGCGACAAAAGGTGAAAAATTTAAAGTAAAAGTAAAAGTTGGCGATGAATATAAACATCCCGACGATGCAGATCATTACATTGCATGGGTACAATTATGGAATGGTGAGAAAATGCTCGCTCAGGCAAATTTCATTGAAGGAGCTTTAGGTAATGCCCCCGAAAACCAGGAAGTTGACTTTTATATTGTTCCTCAAAAAGGAATGAAACTAATTGCCCAGGCATTTTGCACTAAACATGGTTTATGGCAAAGCGAAGAAGTATTAGTAGAAGTAAGCTAATTCTATATTTATTATTTATTAATGATTATTTATGAATAATAAATAAAGTAAATGAGCACTAATAAATATGAGTCTATAATATATTCTTTGTGAAACTTTGTGTCTTCTCCGGGATTCTTTTTGCGATAGCTATTTCATAAAGTTACTCAAAGAAGGCACAAAGAGCCACAAAGTGTAAGCTTTAAATTGAAATATATCAAAACGAACTTTTAAATTCTATAATTATGAAAAAGTATGTATGCGAACCTTGCGATTACGTTTATGATCCAAAATTAGGTGATCCTGATGGAGGTATTGCACCCGGAACATCTTTCGATGATATTCCTGACGACTGGGTATGCCCTGTTTGTGGAGTAGGAAAAGACATGTTTGTAGAAATCTAATTCAGCAATAAAAACATGATGGAGTGAAAAAATGAAGATTATTGAGAAGACAGATGAGTATTTAAAAACGCATGGCATAAAACCATCTTATCAAAGAATTAAGGTTTTTGATTTTCTTATTAAAAACAAAAATCATCCAACGGTCGACACTATATACAGAGATTTAGTTGGTGAAATACCAACACTATCAAAAACAACAGTGTATAACACACTTAAGCTTTTTCACGAAAAAGGAATAGTGTTGATAATTAATATTGAAGATAATGAAACACGATTTGATGCCGATATTTCAAATCACGGACATTTTAAATGTAAGCGATGTGGAGAAATATACGACTTTGAATTGGGAGAAAATAATCTGAGTTTGCCCGGATTAAAAGAATTTGCCATCGACGAACAACATGTTTATTTAAAAGGAATTTGCCCGAAATGTAAATAATTTTTCAACCTTGATTATTCATGATTTTTAGGATTAACCTGATTATGAATTATTGTGGTTAATTCTAATAATCTTGCTTTTTTTTAGCAATGTCCAACCCCTGAACCCTGAATCTCTGAACCCTAACCCAGATAAACTGAAAAAGAATAACTGCCACAGATTGCTCACAATATTATATAATATTGTGAGCAATCTGTGGCAGTTATTGTCCCTTATATATTTCTGCCAAAAAATACACAGCCTGCCCCGCTTTTTTTCGGGGAATATCAGAAATAAGATACTAAAAAAAACTTGAATGTCTTGATGAATTTTATATTTTTGAAAGCTCATAAATATTAATAAAGCATAGATAATGAAAAACGAATTAAACGGTATAGTTACCCAGATAATGCAAGTGTCGCCAATAATGAAAATAATAAGGGTAGTGCCCGATGGCTGGGAACTTCCTGAATTCAAATCGGGACAATTTGTAGCTTTGTATTTACCCGGCTCTGCTTCGAGATGTATCGATTCAACAGAAGAATATGAAATTCCGGCCCCTGATAAAATGATCAAAAGGGCATATTCTATTGCATCCTCATCAAGAGATAAAGAGTATTTGGAATTTTATATCACTTTGGTACATTCCGGTTTGCTCACTCCTCGTTTATTTAACCTGAATATTGGTGATAAAATTGGCATTGGCAACAGAATTGTTGGGATGTTTACATTGCAGCAAGTGCCTGAACACATGAACGTAGTATTGATTGCAACAGGTACGGGTGTTGCGCCATATATGAGCATGTTGCGCTCCGATGCCTTAAAGACAGACCGGAAAATTTGTGTAATCCACGGGGCATCTAATTCGTGGGATTTGGGCTATTCTTCGGAATTAAGATTGTTAGAAAGCATGTATGACAATTTCTCGTATATTCCTACAATTACAGATCCTGAAAAAGAACCGGTTGAGTGGAAAGGAGAAACCCGTTTTATCCAGGATATGCTTGCCGATAGGATAATTGAGAAAACATGGGAAGAAAAACCTACCGCAGAAAATACTCACGCCTTTATTTGCGGAAATCCCAAAATGATAGATGCTGTTACCGAAATTCTTGAAGAAAGAGGTTTGAGAGAACACTCAAAAAAATCTCCCGGACAAATTCATGCCGAAAAGTTTTGATATTTAAACTTTGATAGCTATAGTTTAATCCTAAACACATAATACATTTACTAATTTTGTATTTAAGTTGATGCTATAATATGTCTCAATGAAAAACGATAGATGCTACTGAAGAAGTAGAAAACGGGAAAGTTCTCGGAGAAAATATTGCTGCAGATCTTTTAGGCCACTGAACGAATAGTTTTTTTATAAATTCATACCTGCAAAATGGATAATGATTTCGAAAGCCTTCGAGAGCAGATTTTATCCTGCACAAAATGTCATCTAAGCCAGACAAGAACAAATGTGGTTTTTGGCGAAGGCAACCCCAAGGCAAAAATAATGTGTATAGGCGAAGGACCAGGATATTACGAGGACAAACAAGGCAGGCCATTTGTTGGTAAATCGGGGCAATTATTGGATAAAATACTTGGGGTTTGTGGGTTTACCCGAAAAGACCATATATTTATCGGTAACATTGTAAAATGCCGCCCACCAAATAACCGTACACCAACACCCGAAGAACGTAACGTGTGCATACCTTATCTTTACAAGCAAATTGAAATGATCGATCCTAACATAATTATTTTGTTGGGCGCAACGGCTTTACAGGGGCTTGTCGATCCAAACGCACGAATAACAAAAGTTCGTGGAACATGGATTAACTGGCAAAACCGTTTGGTCATGCCCACTTTCCATCCATCGGCATTACTACGAAACCCAAACCTAAAACGCGATGCATGGGAAGATTTCAAAAAGGTAGTACATAAATATCGCGAACTGATCGATCCGGCACATCATTCGGATTATGTGTAAAAAGTATAAAACTTCAAATTGCAAAACGATAATTCACTTAAAAATTTCCCGCAGTATTTCCAAGGATTTAATATCTCCCATGCGCTCCTGGTGATACGTATAGAATTCGAGGATTTTATCTAGCAGGTATTGCCGCATTTCGACAGTTGAAAATTTTACATTATCGCTAAAATCTGTATTAAGCAAAACATGGAAATCGTAGCTGGCAATTTTGGGTAAATAGTGATTATGAACAGGTTTCAAATCTGCAAAGTATCCTTCTTTTAAATCGAAATATGAATTACTTTCAGAATAATTATCGTTTGGATAAAAACCAAGAAACCGGCTTAGATGAAGCAAAAATGTGAGATGAAAATTTGCAGGGAAATTTTTCTGTTCATCAAAATAGAAAATACTCGAAGTAATAAAGTCAAATAATTTTTGGTTTTGCTCTTCTTCCTTCAAAGTCTTATACAATATTTCGGCAAGAAAAAGGCAAACCGGGGTTTTAGTAAAATTGAAAGGAATATCAAGAAATGGCCTGCTATTTTTAGCTTCTTTTATAGTATTTAATTCGCGATTGGCTTTGTAATAAACCTCCATATCTAATAAAAAAAGTGGTTGAAAAAGATTTGCCTTTAACCTGGCTTTTCTGCTACGTGCCCCTTTTATTATATATGCCTGCCTGCCAAACTTTTCTGTATAGATTGTTGTAATAATACTGGTGTCGCCATATTTAATATGGTGTAATACAATTCCTGTTGTTTTATGCAGTGCCATTGTCTTGATTGTTTAATATTTAATTATTCTTGCAGCAGCCAGTGCCAAACAGGGACAACATCAATTATTATATCTTTCAAAACTATCTGTTCTTTTTTATCCATAGTAATATCAACAAAGATGCAATTATTATCCTTATTACAAGACATTAAAGCCTTATTTTGATTGAAGTCAGAAAAAAGTAATTTAAAAACGACAGACAGTAAAAATGAAGAAAGTACATACCCCCAAAGGCTCATACTTAATGCGGGTTTAATAGTAAATTAAAATATTAGCACCTCGAAATAAGATTTAATATAGAATGATTATTGATTAATGATTATTCTTACAAAACATTTTTACAAAACTGTTTGTTTAGGCAGAATAATAATTTGAATTATGTGAAGAATACTATTAAAAAGTAATACATTTATTTCCGACATGCACATATATATTGGAAATAGAACTTCACAAAGTATTGATATAAAACAAAATAATAATGAATAATGCAATTTTTAATTTTAAAGAGCCACAAAATGAGCCAATGCAATCGTATCTGAAGAATAGTAAGGAACGGGAATTACTCATACAGGAATTAGAAAAACAAAGTAAACAGAAAATTGAAATTCCTTTGATAATTGGCGGAAAAGAAATTTATACGGGGAATGTTGGTGAAATAGTAATGCCACACAAGCACAAACATGTTCTTGCAAAATATCATAAAGCAAGACAGGAAGATGTTAAGAATGCAATTGATGCAGCATTAGAGGCAAAAGAGCAATGGTTAGAATTATATTGGGTAGAAAGAGCATCAATAATGTTTAAAGCGGCAGAATTGATTTCGAAAAAGTATCGTTATGTTTTGAATGCAGCAACAATGCTTGGGCAAAATAAAAATGTCTATCAAGCCGAAATTGATGCAGCATGTGAAACAATTGATTTTTTGAGATTTAATGCTCACTATGTTTCTCAAATTTTTATAAGTCAGCCAAGCATAGGACTTGATAATATTAATAGACTTGAATACAGGCCTCTTGAAGGTTTTGTTTTTACAATATCGCCATTTAACTTTACAGCAATTGCTTCGAATTTAAATACTTCGGTTGCGATTATGGGCAATACAACTGTTTGGAAGCCGGCAACAACTTCTTTGTTGTCGAGCTACTATTTGATGAAAATATTTAAAGAAGCAGGAATGCCCGATGGCGTGATAAATTTTATTCCCGGTTCGGGTTCTATGATTGGGAATATTGTGTTGAATCATCGGGATTTAGCTGGAATTCATTTTACCGGTTCAACAAATACTTTTAACCATTTATGGAAAAGTGTTGGTAAAAACGTAGAAACCTATAAATCATATCCTAAGTTGGTAGGTGAAACTGGTGGAAAAGATTTTATTTTTGCACATAATTCATCAAATCCTAATGATTTGGCTACGGCTATTGTAAGCGGAGCTTTTGAATATCAGGGACAAAAATGTTCTGCAGCTTCAAGAACTTATATTCCAAAATCAATATGGGACGAAACAAAAAAGTTGATGCTTGAGAAAGTGTCAAAAATGAAAGTTGGCGATGTTACAGATTTAAACAACTATGTTAATGCAGTAATTGATGAAGGCTCTTTTGATAACATTATGAGCTATATAAATTTTGCAAAGCAAGCAAGTGATGCAAAAATTATTTGTGGTGGCGAAGGCGATAAATCGGTAGGATACTTTATTAAGCCAACAATTATTGAAACTACAAATCCAAATTTCAAAACAATGCAGGAAGAAATATTTGGACCAGTAATGACAATTTATGTTTATGATGATGATAAATTTGAAGAAACCCTGAAAATATGTGACAATACATCGCCTTATGCTTTAACAGGCTCAATTTTTTCAAATAATAAATATGCGACAACAAAAGCTTGCAAAATACTACGTTATGCAGCAGGAAACTTTTATTATAACGATAAACCAAGTGGGGCAATGGTAGGATTGCAACCATTTGGCGGAGCACGAGGATCGGGAACAAATGATAAAGCCGGTAGCTACTTAAATTTATTACGCTGGACAAGCCCGAGAACAATTAAAGAAACCTTAATACCGCCTGTTGATTTTAAATACCCATACATGATTGAGCAGGAAAATCAGTAATCGTTCTGACAAAGTTATTGTTGAGATAATGTACTTTAAAAAGGGTGAGGGCAAAAAGCCCTTACCCTTTTTAATTGATAAAACAAGAGGTACTTATAAAAATATATTTTGAAAAACGGATGTTTTTTTAACGAAGATGATCCACAACATTTTCACGCAGGATAAACGCACAAGCAGTAACTATTATGAGTAAATCAAAATTAAAGTAAACGTGGATATTTCAGTTATACTGACCCCAATATGGGTCATATTGATCTCTCTGATTTTTGGTTCAAAGAATGTAATTGTCTAACAGAAAGTTTCTTTGGTCAGCTTTAAAATTTTTGAAAAAGGAATTAAATCGGAAATCAAAAAATTGG